>JBBAPL010000022.1:0-52077 GCA_040400895.1 Aquabacterium sp. | reverse complement strand
GGGGTGCTTGACGGCGATGAACTCCACCGGGATCACGTCGGTGCCCTGGTGCAGCATCTGGAAGTAGGCATGCTGACCGTTGGTGCCCGGCTCGCCCCACACCACCGGGCTGGTGCCAAAGGGCAAGGGCTGGCCGTCCAGGTCGACGCACTTGCCGTTGCTCTCCATCTCCAACTGCTGCAGATAGGCGGGCAGGCGCTTCAGACCCTGGTGGTAAGGCGCCACGCTGCGGCTGGTACAGCGGTGGAAGTTGCGGTACCAGACATCCAGCAGGCCCAGCTGCACCGGCAGGTTGTCGGCCAGCGGTGCGTCGGCGAAGTGCCGGTCCATGGCATGCGCGCCGGCCAGCAGGGCAAGGAAGTGCTCGCTTCCCACGGCGATGGCAATGGGCAGGCCGATGGCGCTCCACAGCGAATAGCGCCCGCCCACCCAGTCCCAGAAGCCGAAGGTGGTGTGGATGCCGAAGTCGGCGGCAGCGTTCAGGTTGGTGGTGGCGCCGACGAAGTGCCGGCAGATGTCGGTCCCGCCCTGGTCGATGAACCACTGCCGCGCCACCGCCGCGTTGGCCATGGTCTCCTGCGTGGTGAAGGTCTTGCTGGCGATGATGAACAGCGTGTTCTCAGGCCGCAGTCGCCGCAGCACCGGCGTGATGTCGTGCCCGTCGACATTGCTGACGAAGTGCATCGTGATGCCGGGGTGGGCCCAGGCATCGAGTGCCGGCACCACCATCTGCGGGCCCAGGTCACTGCCGCCGATGCCGATGTTCACCACATGGCGGATGCCCGATGCCGTGGTGTCGCGCACCTGCTCGGCAAAGTCGAGCATCCGGTCCAGCACGGCATGCACCTCATCGCTGAACGGGCCCTGCCCGCGCGGCGCGCGCAGCGCGGTGTGCAGCACCGCCCGCCCTTCGGTGGTGTTGATCGGCGCACCGGCCAGCATGGCGTCGCGCCGGGCAGGCAGGCCGCATTCCTGCGCCAGTTCGGTCAGCAGCTTGCGGGTGTTCAGGTCCCACAGGTTCTTCGACAGGTCGGCAAACACGCCGGGCGCCTGCAGGCTGAGGCCATCGAAGCGGCGGGCGTCGCGGGCGAAGGCTTCGCGCAGGTCGAGCCCGCGCCCGTGGGCCTCGAAGTGGCCGGCCAGCGCGGCCCAGGCCACGGTGGTGTCGCAGCGCGGGTGGTCCATGGTCACAGCCCCTGGATGATGGCGTCGAGCTTGGCCGAATCGACCGCGAAGGCGCGGATGCCCTCGGCCAGCTTCTCGGTGGCCATGGCGTCCTCGTTCAGCGCGAAGCGGAAGCCGGCTTCATCGAAGTGCACCGCGGGCAGGTCAGCCTGGCGGGCGGTGGCCGCATTCAGGCGGCGGTGCAGCGGGACCTCACTGGCCTGCAGTTGCGCCAGCAGCTCGGGGCTGATGGTCAGCAGGTCGCAGCCGGCCAGCGCGGTGATCTGACCGACATTGCGGAAGCTGGCGCCCATCACCTCGGTGGCGATGCCGAAGCGCTTGTAGTGGTTGTAGATGCGCTCGACCGACAACACGCCGGGGTCGTTGGCGCCGGCGCGGGCGGCCTCGTCCCAGGCGGTGCCGGCCTGCTTCTTGTACCAGTCGTAGATGCGGCCGACGAAGGGGCTGATCAGCTGCACGCCGGCATCGCCACAGGCCACCGCCTGGCAGAAGGCGAACAGCAGCGTCAGGTTGCAGTGGATGCCCTCGGCCTCCAGCGCCTTGGCGGCCTGGATGCCCTCCCAGGTGGCGGCGATCTTGATCAGCACCCGGTCGCGGCCGATGCCCGCGGCTGCATACAGCGTGATCAGCCGGCGCGCACGGGCCAGCGTGGCGGCGGTGTCGAAGCTCAACCGCGCATCCACCTCGGTGGACACCCGGCCGGGCACCACCTGCAGGATCTCCAGCCCGAAAGCCACCAGCACCTGGTCGACCACCGCGTCCAGCGGCTGGCCGCGGTGGGCTGCCACGGTGCGCGCCAGCAGCGGCGCGTAGTCGGGCTGCTGCACCGCCTTGAGGATCAGCGACGGGTTGGTGGTGGCGTCGCGCGGCGCGAACTGCGCCAGCTGCCTGAAGTTGCCGGTGTCGGCCACCACGGTGGTGAGCTGCTTGAGCTGGTCGAGTTGGTGCATGGTGTGGGTCCTCGGGTCAACCCGAATTAGACCGCAGGCCTGCGGGCCTGGGTTTCAGCCGGGGTCCGCCAGGGCGGCCCATGGCCACGCCCGCCAGAATGCGGCCATGCCGATGACGACGCCGATGCACCTGAACCGCCGCCGCCTGCTGGCCAGCAGCGTGGCCAGCAGCGTGGCCGGCAGCGTGGCGCTCTGGCAGCCGGCGCGCGCCAGCACCACCTGGCGCGTGGGCCCCGGCGAGGCGCTGACCCGCGTGGCCGACGCGCTGCGGCAGGCACAGGACGGCGACACCATCGCGGTGCTGCCCGGCACCTACCGCGCGGATGTGGCGGTGATCGTGCAGCGGCGGCTGCACATCGTCGGCCTGGGTGAACAGCCCGTGCTGCAGGCCGATGGCGCGCAAGCCGAAGGCAAGGCGATCTGGGTGGTGCGCGATGGCGCCATCACGGTAGAAAACATCGCCTTTCGGGGCTGCCGCGTGCCATCGGGCAACGGCGCCGGCATCCGCTTCGAGCGCGGCCACCTGCAACTGCGGCGCTGCAGCTTCTCAGACAACCAGATGGGCCTGCTGACCGGCAACCACGGCGATGCCGAGCTCGACATCGCCGACTGCCAGTTCGGCGACGCGCCCGACAACCCCGGCAGCCTGCCGCACCTGCTGTACGTGGGCCGCATCGCCCGGCTGCAGCTGGCCGGCAGCCTGCTGCAGCAGGGCCGCGTGGGCCACCTGCTGAAGAGCCGGGCGCGCGCAGCCACCATCACCGGCAACCGCTTCGACGATGGCCGCACCGGGCGGGCGTCCTACGAGGTCGACCTGCCCAATGGCGGCCAGGTGGTGCTGGAAGACAACACGCTGGTGCAGAGCCCGCTGACCGAGAACCCGGTGATGCTGTCGTACGGCGCCGAAGGTCAGGCCTGGCCGGACAGCCAGCTCATCCTGCGCCGCAACACCTTCGTCAACCGGCGGTCGCGAGGCGGCAGCTTCGTGCGGGTCTGGGCCGACCGCCTGCCGCCCGACACAGTGGTGCGGACCGAGCACAACCAGTGGCTGGGCGCGGGCGACCTGGCACTGGGACCGGCCGGCCAGTCGGTGGGCGACCGCCGCGGCGCCCTGCTCGACTGACAGGCCAACCGCCAGACCGGCGGCCTGCGGCGGGCCTGAATTGACCCGCCGAAGAAACTTGGGCATCATTCTTTTAGTAACTTGGTTACACAATCACCAGCGCGAGCCCTGTCCATGTCCTTCGACCTCGTCTTCTTCGGCGGCACCGGCGACCTCACCTGGCGCAAGCTGATGCCTGCGCTGTTCCAGGCCTTCCGCCACGGCAAGCTGCCGCCAGACGGGCGCATCCTGGCCGTGGCGCGTGACGAGCGCAGCGACGCCGAGTACCGCCAGTTCATCCGCGAGCGCTTCCCCGAGGTGGAGAGCGCCAAGCGCCCCAGCGACGACGAGTTCGCCCGCTTCGCAGAGTTGCTGCACTACCGGCGCATGGACCTGTCCAAGCCCGAGCACTACGCCGGCCTGAAGCAGTGGATCGACGCCCGCGGTGCCGACACCGCGGTGCTGTACCTGGCCACCAGCCCCTACCTGTTCCCGGTGATCTGCGAGCAGTTGGGCACCGCCGGGCTGAACGGGCCCAATGTGCGGGTGGTACTGGAGAAGCCGCTGGGCCACGACCTGGCCAGCGCGCAGGAGATCAACCGCGTGGTGCGTGCCGCCTTCGCCGAGCAGCAGGCCTTTCGCATCGACCACTACCTTGGCAAGCCGGCGGTGCAGAACCTGATGGCGCTGCGCTTCGGCAATGCGCTGTTCGAGCCGCTGTGGCGGCGCGAGAGCATCGCCAACATCCAGATCACCCTGGCCGAAGGCCTGGGTGTGGGCACGCGGGGGGATTACTACAACACCACCGGCGCGCTGCGCGACATGGTCCAGAACCATGCGCTGCAGTTGCTGACGATGATCGCGATGGAGCCGCCGTCCACCAACGACGCTGACGCCATCCGCGACGAGAAGCTCAAGGTGCTGCGCTCGCTCAAGCCCTTCACGCCCGAGAGCGTGGCGCGCGATGTGGTGCGCGGCCAGTACAAGGCTGGCACGGTGGCCGGCGAGGCGGTGCGCGGCTACCTGGACGAGGTGAAGGTGCCCGCCGGCAGCCACTGCGAGACCTTCGTCGCGCTGCGCACCGAGGTGCAGAACTGGCGCTGGGCCGGCGTGCCGTTCTACCTGCGCACCGGCAAGCGGCTGGCGGGGCGGCATGCGCAGATCGTCGTCAACTTCCGCGAGGTGCCGCACCCCATCTTTCCCGGGTCGGCGCGGGCCAACAAGCTGGTGATCAAGCTGCAGCCCGAGGACGGGCTGGAGCTGCACCTGCTGGCCGCCAAGGGAAGCGCCCAAGGCGAGTTGCTGGCGCCGGTGAGCCTGGACCTGGACTTTGACAAGGCCTTCGCCAGCGAGCGGGTAGGCGCCTATGAACGCCTGCTGATGGACGCCATCGCCGGCCGGCTGAACCTGTTCGTGCGCAGCGACGAGCAGGAGCAGGCCTGGCGCTGGGTGGGGCCCATCCTGAAGGCCTGGGAAGACGACCCCAATGGGCCGCGGCCGTATGCCGCCGGCACCTGGGGCCCGCCAGCAGTCAGCGCCATGGTTGCAAGAGACGGCGGCACCTGGGACGCAGAACAGTGAGGCACACCGATGCTTGACCGGATCAAGGCTTCCATCCCCGCCCTGCCGCCGGCCGAGCAGCGCGTGGCCAAGCTGCTGCTGGCCGACCCGCGCAGCTTTGCCACGCTGCCGGTCAGCGAGTTGGCGGACCGCTCCCATGTCAGCAAGCCCACGGTGGTGCGCTTCTGCCGCAGCGTGGGCTACGACGGCCTGGCCGACTTCAAGCTGAAGCTGGCCGGCACGGTCAACGAAGGCGTCCCCTTTGTGCACCGGTCGGTCGACGAGGACGACAAGCCCGGCGACCTGATCGTCAAGGTGATCGACAACGCGGTGGCGGCGATGCTGAAGTACCGCAACAGCGCCGCCGGCCATGCCTTCGAGCAGGCGCTGGCCGCGCTGACGGCCGCTGGCCAGGCCGGCAAGCGCATCGAGTTCTACGGTGTGGGCAACTCGGGCATCGTGGCGCAGGACGCGCAGCACAAGTTCTTCCGCCTGGGCGTGCATGCCACTGCGGTGAGCGACGGCCATGTGCAAGTGATGGCTGCCACCATGCTGGGGCCGGGCGATTGCGCCGTGGTGATCAGCAACTCCGGCCGCAGCCGCGACCTGATCGACGCGGCCGACATCGCCCGACGCAAGGGCGCCACGGTGATCGTCATCAGCGCCAGCGGCAGCCCGCTGGCCCAGTTGGCGCTGGGCCATGGCCAGGTGCTGCTGGCGGCGGACCACCCGGAAGACTTCGACCGCTACAGCCCGATGGTGTCGCGCCTGCTGCACCTGACCATCATCGACATCCTGACCACCGGCGTCGCCCTGCGCCTGGGGCCGACGCTGCGGCCGATGATGCAGGAGATCAAGCGCAACCTGCGCGCCAAGCGCTACACGGCGCCAGGCTGAAGCGCCAGCAGTTCCGCCACGCCGTACAGCGTGGCCAGTTGGGCCAGCTTGGGCGGCGCGCCCACCACCTGCAGCGGCTTGCCCACCGCCTGCGCCTGGCGCCGGCAATCCAGCAGCAAGGCGATGGCGGCGGTGTCCAGATCGACCAGTGCCGACGCGTCGATCACCGGCGCATCGGCCGCCTGCAGCAGCGGCTGCAACTGGGCCAACGTGGCCCGCGCGTCGTTCATGGTGATGCGTGCCGGCAGCGCGATGGTGGTCATGCGCGGGGTCAGTTCTTGGCCGTGGCCAGGCTCTTGTTCTTTTCGGCCAGGCGGGTGATCAGCGCGTCGATGCCGCCTGCGCTCAGGTCCTTGGCGAACTGGCCCTTGTAGGCATCCACCAGCCAGAAGCCGCCCACGTTCACGTCGTAGATCTTCCAGCCGTCGCCAGCTTTCTCCAGCCGGTAGTCCAGTTGGATCGGGTCGCCCTTGCCGCGCACTTCGCTGCGCACCACCAGTTCGGTCTGGTCGGGTGCGGCGCGCAGCGGCTTGACCACCACGGCCTGATCCTTCACCTGGCTGAGCGCACCCGAGTAGGTGTTGACCATCAGCGTCTGGAACTCGGCGAGCATGCGCTTTTGCTGGTCAGGCGTGGCGCTGCGCCACTGCGGGCCGACCGAACTGGCCGTCATGCGCTGGAAGTTGACATGCGGCATCACCTTGGCGTCGACCAGCGCGCGGATGCGGGCCACGTCGCCGGCCTGGATCGCCTTGTCAGCCTTGACGGCGTCGATCACATCGGCCGACACCTGCTTGACAAAGGCGTCGGCAGCCAGCGCCTGCGCGCGCAGCATCGGGGTGACGCCCAACAGGGCAGCACCGCACAGGGCGGTGATCCAAAAACGTCGTTGCATCAGTTCATCCTCTTGGGCATGGGCCACATGGCCGCCCTGGCTTCAACGCGGGTGGGGCACCTGCGGTTGGCAGACACCCCGTCAATCAGGCACCAACTGCTTCTTGAACGGGGCCGGGGCGGCGGCGTCGTCGGGCGGCTCACCGTCGTAGATCAGGCTGCGTCGGCGCGACAGGTAGGCGTCGCGCATCAGCACGTACTTGTCCAGCGCGATTTCGTCGAACACCCGGCCGGCGTTCAACAGGCTGGCGCGGGTGCTCAGCAGTTGCAGCGCCAGGGCCGGGTTGTAGTCGCGAGGCTCGTGCCACAGGTGGCTGATCGGGGAGTCGTTCACTTCCAGCAACCGGGCCGTGGTGTCGCGCAAGGTGGACGGGCCCAGCAGCGGCAGCACCAGATACGGCCCGCTCTGGATGCCCCAGAAGCCCAGCGTCTGGCCCAGGTCTTCGCTGGTGAAGCGTTCCAGCCCAGCCTCCTCGGCCACGTCGAACACGCCGCCTACACCCAGCACGGTGTTGGTGGCCGTGCGCATGCCCATCTTCAACCCCGCCGCGGGCTTGGCCTGCAGGAACAGGTTGAGGGTGGTCCAGGCATCGCCGACATTGCCGAAAACGTTGTCCACGCCTTTGCGCACCAGGCTGGGCACCACGGCCTGGTAGATCTGCGCCGCAGGCTTGATGGCGATCTGGTCGACCAGTTCGTTGAACGCGAAGGTCTGCCGGTTGACACGCTCCCACGGGTCGCCGCGGGCGGTGTCGCCGGCGGGCATGCTGGCGCAACCTGCCAGGGCCGCAGCGGCCAGCAGCAGGGGTGCGGCCAGGCGGCGAATCATGGCTTGGCCTCTGGAGCGGCAGCACCGCCTGCATCGGCGGCCTTGTTGAACAGGAACTGGCCGATCAGGTTCTCCAGCACCACGGCCGACTGGGTCTGCTTGATGGTGGTGCCGGCAGCCAGGTTGTCGACCTCGCCGCCCGCCTCCAGGCCCACGTACTGGTCGCCCAGCAGGCCGGCGGTCAGGATCTTGGCCGAGCTGTCCTTCGGAAACTGGTAGCCACGCTCGATCTCCATCGTCACCACGCCCTGAAAGGTCTTGGGGTCGAGGCTGATGCCGGTGATGCGCCCCACCACCACGCCGGCTGCCCGCACGGGCGCGCGCGGCTTCAGCCCGCCGATGTTGTCGAAGCGTGCGCTCACGGTGTAGGTATCGGCCTGGCCAAAGCTGGTGAGGTTGGCCGCCTTCAGCGCCACGAACAGCAACGCCCCCAACCCCAGCAGCACAAACAGCCCCACGCCTGTCTCAATGCCCTTTTTGCTCATGCTTGACCCCTGTGGACGGTGCAGCTTGCCAGATTCATGGCGTGGAGAACATCAACGCCGTGAGGATGAAGTCCATCGCCAGCACCCCCAATGACGAGATCACCACCGTGCGCGTGGTGGCATAGGCCACGCCTTCAGGTGTGGCCTGGGTTTCATAGCCCTGGTACAGCGCCACGAAGGTGCAGATGATGCCGAACACCGCGCTCTTGACCACGCCGTTGCCCACGTCGCGCCAGATGTCGACCTTGTTCTGCTGGATCGACCAGAAGTTGCCGGCGTCGATGCCGATCAGCCCCACCGCCACCACCCAGGCGCCCAGGATGCCGATGGCCGAGAACAGGATGGCCAGCAGCGGCATGCTGATGGCCCCGGCGATGAAGCGCGGCGCCAGCACGCGGGCGCGCGGGTCGATGGCCATCAGCTCCATCGCGGCCAATTGCTCGCCGGCCTTCATCAGGCCGATCTCGGCCGTCAGCGAGGTGCCGGCCCGGCCGGCAAACAGCAGCGCGGTGACCACCGGCCCCAGTTCACGCACCAGGCTCAGGTTGACCACCAGGCCCAGCGATTCGGCCGCGCCGTAGGTAACCAGCGCGTAGTACATCTGCAGCGCCAGCACGAAGCCCACCGCCAGGCCCGACGCCAGGATGATCACCAGCGACCGGTTGCCGATGGCGTAGATCTGCGTGACGACCAGGCCGAAGCGCCGCAGCGCCTGCGGCAGCACGCCGAGCAGCCCGACAAAGAAGATCGCCGCATGGCCCAGGCCGTGCAAGGATGCCAGCACGCTGGCGCCGATGGCTTGCACCCAGTTCATGCGCCGCCACCCAGCCCGAAATCTTCGGCCATCGGACGGGCTGGGTAATGGAACTTGACGGGGCCGTCGGGCTCGCCACACACGAACTGCCGCACCTCGGGGTCGGTGCTGGCCATCAGTTCGGCCGGCGTGCCCTGGGCCACGATGCGCCCGCCGTTCGACATCAGCACCACCCAGTCACTGATGGCCATGCACTCGGGCACGTCATGGCTGATCACCAGCGAGGTGGCGCCGGTCACGTCGTTGAGGGTGCGGATCAGCTTGGCGGCCACGCCCATGCTGATCAGGTCCAACCCGGCGAACGGCTCGTCGTACATGATCAGCTCGGGGTCGAGCGCGATGGCGCGCGCCAGGGCAATGCGCCGGGCCATGCCGCCCGACACCTCGGCGATCTTGAGCTGTGCCGCGCCACGCAACCCCACGGCATTGAGCTTCATCAACACGATGTCGTGGATCAGCGGCTCGGGCAGGTCGGTCATCTCACGCAGCGGGAAGGCCACGTTGTCGTAGACCGACAGGTCGGTGAACAACGCACCGAACTGGAACAGCATGCCCAGGCGGCGGCGGATGCGGTAGAGCTGCGCCCGATCGCGGGTGTTGATCACCTCGCCGTCGAACACCACCCGTCCGCTGTTGGCGGCGTGCACGCCGCCGATCAGCCGCAGCAGCGTGGTCTTGCCGCAGCCCGAGCCGCCCAGCACGGCCGTGACCTGGCCCCGCGCAAAGCGCAGGTTGACGTCATTCAGAATGGTGCGACTGCTGTCGTAGCCAAACGTGACGTGGTCGATCTCGATCAGCGGGTCAGGGCGCAAGGGGGTCGGTGGGCACGCTCAACAGGTGTGCCAGCCAGTGCCACAACCCGCTCGCGCCGAGTGATCAATCAGCCGAAATTGTCGCACGCAGCGCCAATTCCTCAGGGTTGACACTGATTCAGCACAGTCAAGCTGTGTTGCGCGCGCCCCAACTGGTCACCGCGGCAGCGTGCTGCTGCCCATCAGGAAGCCGTCCACCTCGCGTGCGGCCTGGCGACCTTCACGGATGGCCCAGACGACCAGCGACTGGCCACGCCGCATGTCGCCGGCGGCAAACACCTTGTCGACGTTGGTGCGGTAGCCGCCCTCGTCGGTGTGGGCCTTGGCGTTGCCACGGTTGTCCTTGGTGATGCCGAAGGCGTCCAGCACGCTGGCCACCGGGTTGGTGAAACCCATCGCCAGCAGCACCAGGTCGGCCTGGTAGTCCTTCTCGGTGCCGGCGATCTCGACCAGCTTGCCGCCCTTCATCTCCACATGCACCGTGGTCAGGCTGGTGACCTTGCCCTTGCTGCCATTGAACGACTTGGTGGAGACCGCGAACTCGCGCACGCAGCCTTCTTCATGGCTGGAACTGGTGCGCAACTTGATCGGCCAGTAGGGCCAGACCAGCGGCTTGTTCTCCTGCTCGGGCGGCTGAGGCATCACCTCGAACTGGGTGACGCTGGCCGCGCCGTGGCGGTTGCTGGTGCCCACGCAGTCGCTGCCGGTGTCGCCGCCGCCGATCACGATCACATGCTTGCCCGTGGCCATGAGCTGGCCCTTCAGCGTGTCGCCCGCCACCACCTTGTTCTGCATCGGCAGGAATTCCATCGCGAAGTGCACGCCGTCGAGGTCGCGCCCCGGCACCGGCAAGTCGCGGCTTTGCTCGGAACCACCCGTCAAGACAACCGCGTCGAACTGGGCCTTCAGTTCATCGGCGGTGATGGTCTGCTTGGCGTCGTTCGTCACCTTGGCGGCAGCACCATCGACCGGGAAGGCGCCGACCAGCACGCCGGTCCGGAACACCACGCCCTCGGCTTCCATCTGGGTGATGCGGCGGTCGATGTGCGACTTCTCCATCTTGAAGTCAGGGATGCCGTAACGCAGCAGGCCACCGATGCGGCCGTTCTTCTCGAACACCGTCACGCTGTGACCGGCGCGTGCCAGTTGCTGCGCCGCGGCCAGGCCAGCCGGACCGCTGCCGACGACGGCCACGGTCTTGCCGGTGCGCACCGCCGCGGGCTGCGGGGTCACCCAGCCTTCGGCCCAGGCGCGGTCGATGATGGCGTGCTCGATGCTCTTGATGCCCACCGCATCGTCGTTGACGTTCAGCGTGCAAGCCGCCTCACAGGGGGCCGGGCAGATGCGGCCGGTGAACTCGGGGAAGTTGTTGGTGCTGTGCAGCACGGTGATGGCGTTGGCCCAGTCACCCCGGAACACCAGGTCGTTGAAGTCCGGAATGATGTTGTTGACCGGACAGCCGCTGTTGCAGAACGGCGTGCCGCAGTCCATGCAGCGCGCGCTTTGCACCTTGGCCTGTTCGTTGTTCAGGCCGATGACGAATTCCTTGTAGTTCTTGATGCGCTGGGGCACGGGCGCGTAGCCCTCTTCCAGACGCTCGAACTCCATGAAGCCGGTGAGTTTTCCCATGATGCTGTTTCCTGATTCAGTGCGTGCGTCGGATCACTTCGCCGGGACCGACTGCTTGGTCTCAGCCTGAGCCTTGGCGATGGTGGCGTCCTTGGCCGAAGTTGCCAATTTCGCAGCGTGGATCTCGCCCAGCGCGCGCTTGTACTCGTTGGGGAAGACCTTGACGAACTTGGCGCGTGCGCCGGCCCAGTCGTCCAGGATCTCGCGGGCGCGCAGGCTGCCCGTCCAGCTGTGGTGTTGCTCGATCAACGCCTTCAGCAGCTCTTCATCGGCCTGGCCCTGGTGCCACACCGCCCGGTCGACGCTAGCCGCCTGCGCGTCGGCCGCCAGCACCTTGTCGAGCGACACCATGGCGGTGTTGCAGCGCTTGGCGAACTGGCCGTCTTCGTCGTAGACGTAGGCGATGCCGCCGCTCATGCCGGCGGCGAAGTTACGGCCGGTCTTGCCCAGCACCACCGCGGTGCCGCCGGTCATGTATTCGCAGCCATGGTCGCCGGTGCCTTCCACCACGGCGGTGGCGCCGGACAGGCGCACCGCAAAACGCTCGCCCGCCACGCCGCGGAAGAAGGCCTCGCCACTGGTGGCGCCGTACAGCGCGGTGTTGCCGATGATGATGTTCTTGGTGGCATCCCCGCGGAAGTCGATGCTGGGCCGTACCACCACCCGGCCACCGGACAGGCCCTTGCCGGCGTAGTCGTTCGCGTCGCCAATCAGGTACTGGGTGATGCCCTTGGCCAGGAAGGCCGCAAAGCTCTGGCCGCCGGTGCCTTCCATCTGCATGAAGATGGTGTGGTCGGGCAGGCCTTCAGGCCGGTGGCGGATCAACTCGCCCGACAGCATCGCGCCCACGCTGCGGTTGCGGTTGCGGGTGTCCTGCATGAACTGCACCTTCTCGCCGCGCAGGATGGCCGGTTGGCACTTGGCGATCAGTTGCACGTCCAGCGCGTTCTCCAGGCCGTGGTCCTGGGTCTCGACGTGGTAGCGCGGCACGTCGGCGGGCGCATCGGGCTGGTGGAACACGCGGCTGAAGTCCAGGCCGCGGGCCTTCCAGTGGGCGATGCCCTTCTTGGTGTCAAGCAGGTCTGAACGGCCGATCAGCGCGTCGAAGGTGCGGATGCCCAGTTGCGCCATGATCTGGCGCGCCTCTTCGGCCACGAAGAAGAAGTAGTTGACGACGTGTTCCGGCTTGCCCGCGAACTTCTTGCGCAGCACCGGGTCTTGCGTGGCCACGCCCACCGGGCAGGTGTTGAGGTGGCACTTGCGCATCATGATGCAGCCCTCCACCACCAGCGGGGCGGTGGCGAAGCCGAATTCATGGGCGCCCAGCAGCGCGCCCACCACCACGTCGCGGCCGGTCTTCATCTGGCCGTCGGCCTGCACCCGCACACGGCCTCGCAGGCGGTTCAGCACCAAAGTTTGCTGGGTCTCGGCCAGGCCCAGTTCCCAGGGCGTGCCGCAGTGCTTGATGCTGCTCCACGGGCTGGCGCCGGTGCCGCCGTCATGCCCGGCGATCACCAGGTGGTCGGCCTTGCACTTGGTCACGCCGGCAGCAATGGTGCCTACGCCCACTTCCGACACCAGCTTCACGCTGATGGACGCGCGCGGATTGGCGTTCTTCAGATCATGGATCAGCTGGGCCAGATCTTCGATCGAATAGATGTCGTGGTGCGGCGGCGGGCTGATCAGGCCCACGCCCGGCACGCTGTAGCGCAGCATGCCGATGTAGTCGCTCACCTTGCCGCCGGGCAGCTGGCCGCCCTCGCCCGGCTTGGCGCCCTGGGCCATCTTGATCTGGATCTGGTCGGCGCTCACCAGGTATTCAGTGGTCACGCCGAACCGGCCCGACGCCACCTGCTTGATCTTGCTGCGCAGGCTGTCGCCGTCCTGCAGTTCGTAGTCGGCCTCGATCACCTTGGCACCGACCACATCCGACACCTTGGTGCCCTTGACGATCTTGATGCCTTTCAGCTCGTCGCGGTAGCGCGCCGGGTCTTCGCCACCCTCACCGGTGTTGCTCTTGCCGCCGATGCGGTTCATGGCGATGGCCAGGGTGCTGTGGGCCTCGGTGCTGATCGAGCCCAGGCTCATCGCGCCAGTGGCAAAGCGCTTGACGATCTCGGCAGCGCTCTCCACCTCGTCCAGCGGCACGGCCTTGGTCGGGTCGAGCTTGAATTCGAACAGGCCGCGCAGCGTGACATGGCGCTTGCTCTGGTCGTTGATCAGCTGGGCGTATTCCTTGTAGGTGTCCCACTTGTTGGCGCGGGTGCTGTGCTGCAACTTGGCGATGGCGTCGGGCGTCCACATGTGCTCTTCACCGCGGGCGCGCCAGGCGTATTCGCCGCCGGCGTCCAGCATGGTGGCCAGCACCGGGTCGTTGCCGAAGGCGGCGCGGTGGGTGCGCAGCGCTTCTTCGGCCACCTCGAACACGCCGATGCCGCCCACCTGCGTGGCCGTGCCGCGGAAGTACTTCTGCACGAAGTTCTTTTCCAGGCCGATGGCCTCGAACAGCTGGGAGCCGCAGTAGCTCATGTAGGTGCTCACGCCCATCTTGGACATGATCTTGGACAGGCCCTTGCCCACGGCCTTGACGTAGTTGTAGATCGCCTTCTCGGGCGACAGCGCGCCCGGCAGGTCGGCATGCAGCGCAGCCAGCGTCTCCATCGCCAGGTAGGGGTGCACGGCCTCGGCGCCATAGCCGGCCAGCACCGCGAAGTGGTGCACCTCGCGGGCCGAGCCGGTTTCCACCACCAGGCCGGCGGTGGTGCGCTTGCCTTCGCGCACCAGGTGGTGGTGCACGGCGCTCAGCGCCAGCAGCGCCGGGATGGCGACGTTGTCGCGGCCCATGCGGCGGTCGGTGATGATCAGGATGTTGTGGCCACCGCCGATGGCGTCGACGGCTTCGGCGCACAGGCTGGCCAGCTTGGCTTCCACGCCCTCATGGCCCCAGGCCAGGGGGTAGGTGATGTCGAGCTCGTAACTCTTGAATTTGCCGCTGGTGTGCTGCTCGATGGCGCGCAGGCGGGCCATGTCGTCGAAGTCCAGCACCGGCTGGGCCACTTCCAGGCGCATCGGCGGGTTCACCGCGTTGATGTCCAGCAGGTTGGGCTTGGGGCCGATGAAGCTGTTCAGGCTCATCACGATGGCCTCGCGGATCGGGTCGATCGGCGGGTTGGTCACCTGGGCGAACAACTGCTTGAAGTAGTTGAACAGTGGCTTGTTCTTGTCGCTCAGCACGGCCAGCGGGCTGTCGTTGCCCATCGAACCGATGGCTTCTTCGCCGGCCGTGGCCATCGGCGCCAGCAGGAACTTGATGTCTTCCTGCGTGGTGCCGAAGGCCTGCTGGCGGTCGAGCAGGGACTCTGCAGACGTGGCGGCCTCGGGCTTGGCGGCAGCGGTCACCGGAACAGAGTCGAGCCGGATGCGCACGTTCTCGATCCACTGCCGGTAAGGCTTGGCAAAGGCGAACTGGTTCTTCAGTTCTTCGTCGTCGATGATGCGGCCCTGCTCCAGGTCGATCAGGAACATCTTGCCCGGCTGCAGGCGCCACTTCTTGACGATCTTGCGCTCGGGGAAGGGCAGCACGCCGCTTTCGCTGGCCATCACCACCAGGTCGTCGTCGGTGACGATGTATCTGGCGGGTCTGAGGCCATTCCGGTCGAGCGTGGCGCCGATCTGCTTGCCGTCGGTGAACACCATCGCGGCCGGGCCGTCCCAGGGTTCCAGCATGGCGGCGTGGTATTCATAGAACGCGCGGCGGCGGGCGTCCATGCCCTCGTGCTGTTCCCAGGCCTCGGGGATCATCATCATCGCCGCCTGGGCCAGCGGGTAGCCGGCCATGGTGAGCAGTTCCAGCGCGTTGTCGAAGGTGGCGGTGTCGCTCTGGCCCTCGAAGCTGATCGGGTAGAGCTTCTTGAGGTCATCCCCCAGCACCGGGCTCTTCATCACGCCTTCGCGGGCGCGCATCCAGTTGAAGTTGCCCTTGACGGTGTTGATCTCGCCGTTGTGCGCCACCATCCGGTAGGGGTGGGCCAGCGGCCATTCGGGGAAGGTGTTGGTGGAAAAGCGCTGGTGCACCAGCGCCAGGGCCGACACCACGCGCGCATCCTGCAGGTCCAGGTAGTAGGTGCCCACCTGGTCGGCCAGAAGCAGGCCCTTGTAGATGATGGTGCGGCAGCTCATGCTGGGCACGTAGTACTCACGGCTGTGGGTGAGCTGCAGCTTCTGGATGGCCGCGCTGGCCGTCTTGCGGATGACGTAGAGCTTGCGCTCCAGCGCATCAGGCACGATCACGTCGGTGCCACGGCCGATGAAGATCTGGCGGATCACCGGTTCCTTGTCGCGCACGGCCGGGCTCATCGGCATGTCGCGGTTGACCGGCACGTCGCGCCAGCCCAGCAACACCTGGCCTTCGGCCTTCACCGCGCGGGCCAGTTCGTGTTCACACGCCAGGCGGCTGGCCTGTTCCTTGGGCAAAAAGATCATGCCCACGCCGTATTCACCCGGCGGCGGCAACGTGACGCCCAGCGAACCGTCGGGCGCGCGGCCAGCGGCGGCCATCTCGGCGCGGAAGTACTCGTCCGGGATCTGGATCAGGATGCCCGCGCCGTCGCCCATCAGCTTGTCGGCACCCACCGCGCCGCGGTGGTCCAGGTTCTCCAGGATCTTCAGGCCCTGCTCGACGATGCTGTGCGCCCGCTGCCCCTTGATGTGCGCGACGAAGCCGACGCCGCAGGCGTCCTTCTCGTTGGCCGGGTCGTACAGGCCATGCTGCGCCAGATCCGCAATCTCGGCCTGCGTGGCCGGGGTGGCTTGCATGCCAGAGGTGTGGTCGGTCATGGCGCGCTCCTTCGCAATTCGGGGGATGAGAATTTACTGCAGTGCAGCAAGGGACTCAAGCAAAACAAAATGGGGTCAGGCTTATTTAAGTCCCGGTCAATCGGAAAGGGTTGGATTTAATGGGGACAGATCAATTGCGAGCACCACAGCCAGGCGGGAGCAAGACCCGCGCCTGCGCCCGTGGGTCTGGGACTCAGGCGCGGCGCGGCGGCCGGCCGCGGGGCCGCGGCTGCACCGGCCGGTCTGCCTGCTGCGCCATCGCAGCCAGGAACCCCGCATCACCCACGGCCCAGCCCTTGTGCACCGCATCGGCCAGTGCCGCGGTCCGTTCGATCGACAAGCCATCCATTAGGTGGCGGCGGTAGGCCGCCTCACGCTCGAACGGGGTGTTGCCGAGCGCCCACCATGCCGCGCAATCGGTGATCAGCGGGTCACGCCACTCGCCCAGGTGGTGGCCGAGGCTGCCGAACGCCGCGCCGTGGCCCCCGGCGGCCTGGCCCCGCAGGTCGACATGGAGCAGTGCATCCAGCAACGCCGCACCCGGCTGCACCACGGCAGTGCGAAACCGCCCTGCCCACAGGGTGCCGCGTCGACCGTGGCGGCGGTTGAAGGCGGCGCCGTAGCGCCGCCCCAGCGCCTGCATCAGCGCACCCAGCGCGCCGTCAGCGGCGGGCGTCAGCAGCAATAGCACCTCGGTGGCCTGCAGTGCGTAGGCGTGGACGGCCACGCCATGCTGCAGCGCCGACTCGCGCAGCGCGGCCAGGAACTGGCGGCGGTCGTCATCGTCCTCGAACACCGGCTGGGCGCTGTGGCCCAGCATCAGCACCAGATGGGCCTGGCCGGCCACGGCCAGTCGGGGCAGGCGCGCCATGGGTCAGAAGGTCGCCGTCACCGGCCCAGCCAACGCGCCGAACAGGTCTTGCCCGGTCAGGCGTCGGTGCTCCCGCACCGCGAACCGGTCGGTCATGCCGGCCACATAGTCGGCCACGGCGCGGTGTCGTTCAGGTTGGGCGGCGTGTTCTGCCGGCATCTCGTGTGGCGCATCCACATAGGCGGCGAACAGTTCGCGCACCACCTGGCGCGCCACGTCGGTGGTGCGCATCACCTGTGGATGGCGGTACAGCGCAGCAAACAGGAAGCGCTTGAGTGCCGTGCCTTCGGCATGCATGGCGTCGGTGTGGCGCAGCAGGCGCGGGCTGCCACGTGCAGCATCGGCACTGGCCGGCGCGGCAGCGACCAGCGCCGCGGCAGTGGCGTCGATCACGTCATGCACCTGGGCCGACAACATGCGGCGGATGGTTTCGAACAGCAACCGCCGCCCTGCGGCACCGGCCAGCGCCGGGTGCTCGGCCAGCGCCGCATCGCGGTGGCGGCGCACCAGGGCCAGGTCAGCCAGTTGGTCGAACTGGATCAGGCCCGAGCGCACACCGTCGTCGATGTCATGCGCGTTGTAGGCGATGGCGTCGGCCAGATTGCACAGCTGCGCTTCCAGACTGGGCTGGCTGCCGTCCAGGAAGCGCCGGGCCACGCCACCCGGCTCGCTGGCGTCGAGCGCCAGCGCGTCGCGCCGGCTGCAATGCTTGAGGATGCCCTCGCGGGTCTCGAAGCTGAGGTTCAGCCCGTCAAAGGCCGGGTAGCGGATCTCCAGCCGGTCGACGACGCGCAGGCTCTGCAGGTTGTGCTCGAAGCCGCCATGGGCCTGCATGCAGTCGTGCAGCGCGTCCTGCCCGGCATGGCCGAAGGGCGTGTGGCCCAGGTCGTGCGCCAGCGCGATGGCCTCCACCAGGTCTTCATTCAACCCCAATCCGCGGGCGATGGACCGGCCCAGCTGCGCCACCTCCAGCGAGTGCGTCAACCGGGTGCGGAACAGGTCGCCTTCATGGTTGATGAAGACCTGGGTCTTGTAGACCAGGCGCCGGAAGGCGGTGCTGTGCACGATGCGGTCGCGGTCGCGCTGGAAGGCATCGCGCAGGCGAACGGCCGGCTCGGGGTGGCGGCGGCCGCGGCTGTGCGCCGCGTCGCTTGCGTAGGGCGCCAGCGGCACCGGCAGGCCCCGCGCCGCTCAGCCCGGCGCCGCATGGGCGCGGATGACCTCGGCCACCAGCGCATCGGGCGCCGGCCGCATGGCCGCACGGCCCAGGCCGTCGATCACCACGAATCGGATCTCTCCGCCCTCGGCCTTCTTGTCGACCCGCATCAGCGCCATCCAGCGGTCGATGGGCAGCGCCGACAGCGGCGGCGCCGTCACCGGCAAGCCGGCGCGCCGGCACAGCGCCTGCAGGCGCGGCACCAGCGCGGCATCCACCATCCCCAGCCGCGCCGACAACTCGGCCGCCAGCACCATCCCGCAGCCCACGGCCTCGCCATGCAGCCAGGCGCCGTAACCCAGGCCGGTCTCGATGGCATGGCCGAAGGTGTGCCCGAAGTTCAGGATGGCGCGCAGGCCGCCTTCACGCTCATCCTGCCCCACCACCCAGGCCTTGATCTCGCAGGACCGCTTGACGGCATGGGCCAGCGCCAGCTGGTCACGCGCCACCAGCGCATCGAGGTTGGCCTCGATCCATTCCAGAAAGGCCACATCGGCGATCGGGCCGTATTTGATCACCTCGGCCAGACCGGCCGAGAACTCGCGCGCCGGCAGGGTGGCCAGCAGGTCCAGATCACACAGCACCCGGGCCGGCTGGTAGAACGCCCCGATCATGTTCTTGCCCAGCGGATGGTTGATGGCGGTCTTGCCGCCCACCGACGAGTCCACCTGGGCCAGCAGCGTGGTGGGCACCTGCACGAACGGCACGCCGCGCATGTAGCAGGCGGCGGCAAACCCGGCCATGTCGCCCACCACGCCGCCGCCCAGCGCGTACAGGACGGTCTTGCGGTCGCAACCGGCGCCCAGCAGGGTGTCGTAGACCTGCTCCAGCACGGCGGCGGTCTTGTGTTCCTCGCCATCAGGCAAGGCCAATTGCAGCACGCGGCGGTGGCGCAAGCGCAACTGGGCGGCCAGCGCTTCGGCATACAACGGCGCCACTGTGGTGTTGCTGACGATCAGTGCGTCGGCCGACGCCGGCAGGTCAGCCCAGGATGCCGGGTCGGCCAGCAGGCCGCTGCCGATGTGGATGTCGTAGCTGCGGTCGCCCAGGGCGATGGGGACGTGGAGGGTGGGCACGATACAGAAGAGTGAAGCGGCTGGCTGGTTGGGGGCTTGGGGCGGACAACTGGTACGCGTGTGCTCTCAGATCAAGACCAGCGCGTCGCGGCCGCCTCGCACGGCGTCTGGCACCAGGCGCCGGTCAAAGCTGGCCAGCATTCCACCGTGCGCCACGGCGAGCGCAAGAAGGTAGCTGTCGGTCACCTGGCTGTGGTGGAGCAGACGCTCTGCGTGCAGCCGGGTGGCGTCCATCAGGCTGACATCGTCTGACCAGAACACATGCCCCGGCTGTGCCGTGAGCGATGCAAGCACCGGCATCACCGCCGCCGGTGAGCCCGGCGAATTGGCATAGCGTGTATTGCCAACAATGCGCAGCAAGCCGTTCTCGGTGACCGCACAGGTGGCCCAACCATGTTGCCCATGCGCGGCAAACCAAATGTGGGCTGGTTCATGCAGCGAATGCGCTGGGTCAACCAAGGCGATCAGCACATTGACGTCCAATAAGAACGTCGTCACGGCGCTTCGTCACGCAACTGATTCACCAATTCCAGCGTGGCCGACGTCGCACCGGGCTGCCTCGGCAACAACAGGATGCCATTGCGCATGGCAACGCTGGGTGCCTCAGACCGACGCAAGCCCTGTCGGGCCAGCGCCGAAAGCACTTCACCAACGCTCTTGCGCTCACGCTCAGCCAAGCTGCGCGCAGCAAGCAGCACATCATCGTCAATGGCCAGCGTGGTTCTCATGTTGCGCACCAATCATCAAACATCACGCATGATACTGCCGGTGCGCACCGGCCGGCGCGCCACACCGACCCAGGGTTCACATGCCCTGAACAGGCGGCATCACCCGCCCCACCGTGGCCGGCACCTGCATCGGGTCGACCAGACCGGCCAGCTCCAGCTGCATCAGGATCATGTTGACCAGGGTGGGCACCGAAGGGCGCCCGGTCTCGATGATGAAGTGGCAGGTGTCACGGTACAGCGGGTCGCGCTCGCGGTACAGATCACGCAGGCGCCGCAGCGGGTCGCGGACCTGCAGCAGTGGGCGCTGGGTGTCGTGGCGCAGCCGGCGGAACAGTTCTTCCGGCGAGGAGCGCAGGTAGATCACCTGGCAGTGCTGATGCAGCACGTCGCGGTTGGCCTGCCGCAGCACCGCGCCGCCGCCGGTGGCCAACACGGTGCCTGGCTGCAGGCACAGGCGGGCGATCGTCTGCGCTTCCAGGTCGCGGAAGGCCGCTTCGCCGTACTGGTCAAAGTAGGTGCGGACCGAGCAGCCGACGGTGTGCTCAATCTCATGGTCGCTGTCGACGAACTTCCAGTCGAGCTGCCGCGCCAGATGCCTGCCCACCGTCGACTTGCCGCTGCCGGGCATGCCGATGAGGGCGAGCTGCCCTAAGAATTCGGGAAGCACGGTCGCGCAGGCACTGTGATCAATTCGGGTTTGTGCACAACCAGCCCTGCTGTCCCTGCCCGTTGACGCGCAGGTAGGTGTCACTGCCCTGGGTACCGTAGGGGCTGTACCTGAACGGCGGGTCGATAGTCAGCGCGGTAACTGCGCCGGCTTCGACCGGCAAGATGCCTTCGAAATTCGCCCGGCCTTCGGTCCCTGCAACGCCGGACGCAGACACCAAGATGTTGAACCTGACCCAGCTTGCGATGTTCTGCGGGTACTCGATCCTGAGAACGACGATGCCATTGGCATTGGTTAGCACACTGCCCTCGGTGGAAATGGCGACATCGGCCTTTCGTGGGTCGAGCAACGGTCGGGTGGGATTGAGCGTACCGCTGCCGTTCTGGTCCTCCGGGATCACCACGATCGGCGGCACCAAACTCGTCGTCAGGCTCTCCGCGAGGTCAGGGAACGACTCGCCCACGCCGTTGCGGTTCAGATCCTCGTTGTCGCAAACCGTCACGTTGCCCGCAATCCATGCTCCGGACAAGGTGTCCGCGCCGGTGCTTTGCGCGAGAACAGGGACTGGCCGGCCAGACGGGTAGAACGCGGGATAGCGGTTTCCACGCCCACCGCTGATCCAACGTGGCACGCCGCTGGTGTCTGTACCAACGATCCATTCGCCCTTGTAGTAGGTCAGCAAGTCGATCGACGGGGAGATCTGGACCCCGGCCTTGGCCTGGCCCGCCGAATCAACCACCTGGACTGCATAGCGCTTCACATAGGTGAGCGTGGAGGCCCCCTTCAGCAGTTCACCGTTGGTGCCAATGCTGACGGACAGCGAGTCGGACGACACAGTCAACGTGGCCCTGACAGCATTCGGGCAGTTAGTGACACCGCCGGTGACGGGCACGAAGTCGGTGTTGGACCAGCACGCGCGGATCGTCACACCGTCCTTCGGGCTCAGGCGCGTTCCAGGCGCGTAGGTGGTGCGTGCAATACCGTTGGCGTCGGAGTAAAGCAGCGCGCCCGTGACCACGGAGTCCAACGTGCCGCCGATGGATTGCGGATCGCCGTCCAGATCGAACCAGACCCGGACATTCGGAATGGGCGCGTTGTTGGCGCCGACGAACAGTGCCCGAACCTCCGCCTTGTTGGAAGTCGACCCAACGTCGTTGACGGAGACCACGCTAGGACTGGCAGACACCGAGGCCGACGTGACCGAGCCTAGCGGCACCGGATCGATAACCGCCAGGCCCGTCACGCGGATGGTCTGAGTGTTCGGCGCACCGCCCGCCGTCGCGCTGATGACAACCTGCTGGGCTGTGGCCGGGGCGACAAAGTTGTAGGTGAACTCACCGTCCGCGTTGGTCTGCCCAGACTGGGGCGGAAGCCCCGTACCAGTGACCGTGTAGTTGTACGCGGCCATCTTGGCACCGGTGTTGTCGGTCAGCACGTAGGTGATGCGGTTGCTGCTGTTGATGCCGACGGTGGATGTGACACCCGACGCCGTCAAGGTGGTGCCACTGACTTGCACCGGCAACTGCCTGGACACCTCACCGCTGGTCGCCGTCACCAGGATCTGACGATTAGACTGGTCCGCACCGATGCGCAGGACGCCCGACACCGTGCCATCCAGTCCGGTCACCGTTCCAGAGGGAACCAGGGTTGCGCCGTTGTCGACCTTGATGGTGACGGGGATGCCCGGCAAGGCATTGCGGTTGGCGTCAACAGCCGTTGCCACCACCGTCAGTGTGTTGGTGAATGAGTTCTTGATGACCAGGACAGGTGTGACGGTCAGTGTCAAGTCAGCAGCCAATTGGCGGTTGCCCACAACATCGAAAGACGCCGACTGGTCTGCCAGGCCGGCTGCGCTGGCCGTCATCGTGATAGTGCGCAGCGACAAGTCGTTGCCGATCGACACCACTGCTGTGACGGTGCCATCGTCGCCGGTGTTGGTGCCCGAGCCACTGGAGATGGTGTAGGTCGCGTTCTTGTCGACCTTCAAGGTCACCGGGACGCCTGACACGCCTTGCCCGTTGACATCGACAGCGGTGACTGTCGCGGTGACCGTCTGTGCGCCACTGTTGTCCACCGACTTTGCCGAGAACTTGATCTGGAGGCCTTTCGCCGTGGTGACCGCGCCCCCACCACCGCCCAGCACCGGGTCGCCGGCGCCCCCACCACCACCGCAGGCCACCAGTGCCAGCACGCACAGGCTGGCCACCCAGGACTTGATACTTGAGAAACGCATGTCAGAAACTCCCTGTCGGGCGTGGCATGTGGCCGACGCCGCAGCTTGTCAGCGGGCCGTGGCGCGCTCGGTCACGATCTTGGGTGTGATGAAGATCAGCAGTTCGGTCTTGGTGGCCACCCGGGTGGTGTTGCGGAACAGCGCGCCCGCGTAAGGAATGTCACCCAGCAGCGGCACCTTGTTGACATCGGTGCTCTCGTTCTGCGTGAAGATGCCGCCGATCACCACGGTGCCGCCGTTCTCCACCAGCACTTCGGTCTGGACGTGCTTGGTGTCGATGGCAAAGCCCTGCGGGGTGGACTGGCCCACGCTGTCCTTGTTGATGTCCAGGGTCATGATCACGCTGCCCTCGGGGGTGATCTGCGGCTTCACTTCCAGCTTGAGATTGGCCTTGCGGAACTGGATCGACGTGGCACCGCTGCTCGTGGCCACCTGGTAGGGCAACTCGGTGCCCTGCTCGATGATGGCCTTGTTCTGGTCGGCGGTGATCACCCGCGGGCTGCTGATGATCTTGCCCTTCCCATCAGCCTCCAGGGCTGACAGTTCCAGATTCAGGAACCGGTTGGCAGCAGGGCTGAACAAGCTCAGCGCAAAGCTGGGCAGGCCCTCGGCACCTGAAAACACCGAATTGACGGTGTTGGCCGGCAGGTTCACAAAGTTGCTGTTGTTGTAGGCAGCCGCCAGCGCCGCATTGCCTGCCAACCCGGTCTGTTGCGTCTGGTTTCCCACCGCCGCCGTGTTGCCGCCGATGGTGACGTAGTTGCTGCCGCCGATCTTGTAGCCCGGAATCCCGCCCTGGATGCCGCGGATGTCGGACGCCCCCAGCTTCACGCCCAGGGTGCGGCCGAACCTGTCGTCGGCCTCGACGATGCGTGCCTCGATCAGCACCTGCCGCACCGGGATGTCAATCTTGGCGATCAGCACCTGGATCTCTTCCAGCTTGGACGGGATGTCCGTGACGAACAGCTGGTTGGTGCGGGTCTCGAAGATCACGCTGCCCCGCGGAGACAGGATGCGCGTGGCTTGGTTGCCTCCGGAAGAGCCGCCTGCGCCACCCGAGGCTGCGCCGCCGCCACCGCCGCCGCCACCGCCTGCGCCACTCGTCTGCCCGGTGAGCCCCTGCGCCACCACCTCGGCCTTGGTGTAATTCAGCTGGAACGACTGCGTGCGCGTGGGCTCCAGGTCGGCGATCTTCTTCTTCGACTCCAGGTCCAGTTGTTCCTTGGCGGCCAGTTCGTCCTTGGGCGCGATCCACAGCACATTGCCGTTCTTACGCACGCCCAGGCCCTTGCTCTGCATGATGATGTCCAGCGCCTGGTCCCAGGGCACATCCTTCAGGCGCAGGGTGACATTGCCGGTCACGGTGTCGCTGGTCACCACGTTGAAGTTGGTGAAGTCGGCAATCACCTGCAGCAGGGCCCGCACCTCGATGTTCTGGAAGTTCAGGCTCAGTTTCTCGCCGGCAAAACCCGGGCCCTGCGTGAGCTTGTTCGGGTCGACCTTCAACGGCCGCACTTCCAGCACGAACTGGTTGTCGGTCTGGTAGGCGCTGTGCTCCCAGTTGCCGCGCGGCTCAACGACCATGCGCACACGATCACCACTCTGGAAGGTGGCGATGCTCTGCACCGGCGTGCCGAAGTCGCCCACGTCCAGCCTGCGGCGCAGGGTCTCGGGCAGGCTGCTGCGCAGGAACTCGACCACCAGGCTCTGCCCCTGCTGGCGGATGTCCACACCCACCTGGGTGCTGGCCAGCGCCACGATGATGCGGCCGGCGCCGTCCGTGCCACGGCGGAAGTCGATGTCGCGCAGCGGCAACTGGTCGCGGTTTTGTGCAGCAGCAAAGTGCAGGGGCTCGCCGGTGCTGGCGGCCATGCCCGGCGCTGCGTTGTTCTCCAGCACCACCAGCAGCACCTTGCCCTGCAGTTCGGCCCGGTAGCTGCTGGCCTGGCGCAAGTTCAGCACCAGGCGCGTGCGGTCGCCGGATTGGGCGATGGCCACGCTGCGCAAATTGCCCTGGTTGATGTCGACGAGTGACTTGCCCAGGGCGTTGCCCACGGCGGGCAAGTCGAGTGCCACGCGCGGCGGGGTCTGGACTGCAAAGCCGTTGGGCACCGCGGCCAGCGGCGCAGCCAGCTCGATGCGCACCACTTCTGCACCCGCCTGCTGGGTGCTGGTGATCGACTGGATGGAGTTGTCCGCTGCACTCTGGGCCAGGGCCGCCGAGGGCGCCAGGACACAAGCAACGCATGCCAGCAACAAGGCGGCAATCCGGTGTCGCCACTGGGGCATGGTGGTTCTCTCCTGCGGAGCGTTCGGCGTGGTCATCATTTGCGCGCGTCCAGCCCGCGCTCTTGCAATTGCAGCGTGGCGGTGCGCTCGATCCATTCGCCGGCGGCATCTTGCACGATCTCGCGCAGCGCCACTTCGGTCTCGGTGATGCGAAGGATGCGGCCGTAATTCTGGCCCAGGTAGTCACCCGACTTCACCTGGTAGAGCAGGCTGTCAACCCGCAGCAGCGCCACCGGCGCGCCCGACCTGGACACGCTGCCCACCATGGCCATGGCGTCCAGCGGGAAGGATTCCAGCGGCTCCTTGCGGCGGCTCATTTCGGCGGCCAGCATGGAATTGGGCTGACGGGCCTCCTGCTTGAGGGCCACGCTCAGCTTCTGGGTGCTGAACGGGTCCACCTGCTGGGCATTGGCGTAAGGCACCGGATTGAACTTCTTGGGCGCCGCCAGCGGCTGCACGCTGGGGCGCACCTCGCGGCGCTGCTGGTCCATCCAATCCTGCAGTTCCTGGGTCTCGCCGCCGCAACCGGCGAGGACCAGCATGCCCAGCAGGGCGGTGGCCCAAGGGCGGGTGGTCAGCAGGCGGTGACAAACGGGCTTCATTTGCGCGGCGCCTTGGTCTTGGACTCTGCTTCGCGCGTCTTGCGCACCTCGGCCAATTCGACGGAGTCCAGGTAGCGGTAGGTGCGCGCCACTGCGTCCATCGACAAGGTGCCGGCGGCGTCCTTGGTCGGCGTGATGGCCAGGTTGTGCAGGGTGACGATGCGCGACAGATTGGCCACGTCGGCGGTGAAGGCGCCGATGTCGTGGAATCGGCCGGTCACGCGCAAGGTGATGGGCAGCACGGCGTAATAGTCCTTGATCTCCACCTGTCCAGGGCGGAACAGCTCGAACTGCAGGCCCCGGCCAATGCCGGCCTGGTTGATGTCCGACAGCAGCGCGTCCATCTCGGCCTTGCCGGGCAACTGGCGCTCCAGTTGGGTGACGTACTCCTGCACCTGCTGCTTCTGCTTGCGCAGCTCAGACAGATTGACGGCCTGACCCAGCTTGCCGCGGAAGTCGCTCTTCAGACCAGGCTCCAGGTTGCGGGCAGCCTCCAGTTCATCGGCGGCGCCGGAGACCAGCACCACCCAACCCAGCACCAGCGCCAGTGCACCGGCGCCCAACCAGGACAACACCTTGGGCAAGATGGGCCATTGGCCAGGCTCTTGCGGATTCAGGCCCTTGAACTGCTGCTGGGCCCGGTCAACGGCCGCGCCAAGATCCAGCGTGGAGGTGGGGCGGACGGTGGTCACCATGGCGCGGTCCTCATGCCGGCTTGGGCGCCGAGCCGGCGCCAGCCGGGGCCGATGCCGGCGCCCCAGGCTGCTTCAGCGACACCCGCAGTGCAAACTCGAACAACCGGCGCTGCTCGCGTGAGCCAGCCACTGGCGGCTGCGTCACCGCCTTGATTTCCAGCAGCTCCATGCGGTCGAACCAGGGCGAATTGCTCTGCGCATTGCGCAAGAACTCCGACACGCGCTCGTTCGTCTGCGCCACGCCGTTGACCAGCACCGAACTGTCGGTCTGCTTGATGCCGCCCAGGTAGATGCCCTCAGGCGTGAGGCGCACGAGTTCATCGAGCAGGTGAACCGGCACATTGCGGTTGAGTTGCAGTCCTTCCACCGCGCCCTGGCGTGCCTTCAGGCTGTCGATCTCGGCGCGCAGCGTGGCGATGTCCTTGATCTGGGCGTCGAGCTTGGCAATCTCGTCGCGCAGGAAGTTGTTGCGCGCCTGCTGGGCCTGGGTCATCTGCTGCAACGCGCCGTACCACAGGCCGGCCACCAGCAAGCCGCCGCCAGCAGCCACGCCCAGGCCGACGAAGAACGCGCGCTTGCGCTGCTTGCGCCGCTCCTCGCGGTGCGGCAGCAGGTTGATCAGGATCATGTCAGGGCCCGCCCGGCCGCCCGAAGGGCCCTGAAGCCCCCGCGGGGGGCAGCGAACAACGAGCGCGTAGGGGCACTCATTGCAGAAACCTCCGCATCGCCAGGCCGCAGGCGGTGAGGTAGGACGGAGACTCCTTGCGCACCTTGGTCTCCTTGACGTGGCTGCCGATCTTCATGCCGTCGAAGGGGTTGACCACCATCGCCGCAAAGCCGGTCAGATCGGTCACGCGGTCTTTCAGGCCTGGCAGCGTGGCCGTGCCGCCCGCCAACATCACGTAATGCACCTTGTGGTGCGGCGTGCTGGTGAAGAAGTACTGCAGCGCCCGGCCGATCTCTTGCGACAGGCTGTCGACGAAGGGGATCAGCACCTGGGACTCATAGTCTTCCAACTGGTCGCCGGCCAGCTTCTTCTGCTCGGCCTCTTCAAACGACAGGCCGTACTGGCGCGAGATCAGCGTGGTCAGCTGCGATCCGCCAAAGGCCTGGTCGCGGTCATAGAGCATCTCGCCCTCGCGCAGCACTTTCAGGCTGGTGGTGTCGGCGCCGATCTCGAACAAGGCCACCAGCGCGTCGCGCCCCTCGTTGGGCAGGGTGTCGACGATGCGGCCCATGGCCAGCAGCGAGGCATGGCTCTCGATGTCGAGCACCATCGGCTTCAGGCCCGCGGCCTCGGCAAGCCCCTGACGATCCTGCACGCGCTCCTTGCGGGACGCGGCGATCAGCACCTCGATGTCACCGCCCGACGTGGGGCTGGGGCCGATGACGCAAAAGTCGAGACTGACTTCGTCCAGCGAGAACGGGATGTACTGGTTGGCCTCGCTCTCGACCTGCAGTTCCAGCTCTTCATCGCGCAGCCCCGCAGGCAGCATGATCCGCTTGGTGATCACGGCCGATTGGGGCATGGCCATCACCACCTGGCGCGTCTTGGTGCCGCTCTTGGCGATGAGCTTGCGCACGGCGGCCACCACCTCGTCGAACTTCTCGATCTGGCCGTCGGTGATCCAGCCCTTTTCAAACGGCTCGGATGCCAAGCGCTCCAGCACGTATTCGCCGGTTGCCGACATGCCCAGTTCCACCAGCTTGGCACTGGACGAACTGATGTCCAGCCCGATCATCGGCACATGCTTGCGGCCCAGCAGCAGGTCCAAAAGGCTCACGGATGGCATCTCCCAACGTGCAATATGGGTGGGCGGAACGGTACGAAATGCAGCAGGCTGAACTTAAGAAGTTACTTCAATGCTAGCAGTAAACCCTTTGTAGCCCAAAGGAATTTACCGTTTCTGTCCGTGTCTGACGTTGTGATCTACCGACGATTCCAACGCCAATTGCGGCGTGTGCAACACCTGTCGCGCCGTCAGCCCGTGCCGGGTTCGGCGCCGGGCGTTTCTATACACTGCCGCACAACATGACCGACCCAGAGCGCGCATCCGGTGCGCCGTCCTCCACTGGCCCGGGGCGCGCCCGCCCCGCAGCCCCTTTGCGCTTGGTGGGCCGTGTGCTGGGTGGCCTGGTCGGATTGGCGCTCGCTTCGGTGCTGGCAGTGCTGCTGTTGGTGGGCGTGGCCTTGGCCGTGGCCTTCCCCAACCTGCCCGACATCAGCGGCTTGACCGACTACCGCCCCAAGTTGCCGCTGCGGGTGATGTCAGCCGACGGCGTGCTGCTGGGAGAGTTTGGCGAAGAGCGGCGCATCTACACCCCGATCGCGCAGATCCCCAAGGTGATGCAGGAGGCGGTGCTGGCCATCGAGGACGCCCGCTTCTACCGCCACAGCGGGGTGGACTACCTGGGCGTGGCCCGCGCCGCGCTGGCGCAGTTCAACAAGGCCAAGAGCCAGGGCGCGTCCACCATCACCATGCAGGTGGCGCGCAACTTCTACCTGAGCACCGAGAAGACCTTCACCCGCAAGATCTACGAGATCCTGCTGGCGCTGAAGATCGAGCGGCAATTGTCCAAGCCGCAGATCCTGGAGGTCTACATGAACCAGATCTTCCTGGGGCAGCGCGCCTACGGCTTTGCGGCGGCGGCCGACATCTACTTCGGCAAGCCGCTGGCCAGCCTGACCGTGGCCGAAGCCGCGATGCTGGCCGGTCTGCCGCAGGCGCCCAGCGCCTACAACCCGGTGAGCAACCCCAAGCGCGCGGCGCGCCGCCAGCAGTACATCATCGACCGCATGGAGGCCAACGGCTTCATCACCGAGGAGCAGGCCATCGCCGCGCGCGCCGAGGTGCTGAAGCTGCGGACCCCGACCGACGCCGTGGTGCATGCCGAGTACGTGGCCGAAGCAGTGCGCCAGCTGGTGCAAAACCAGTACGGCGCCGAAACCACCACCCGCGGCCTGAACGTGCAGGTGACCGTGAACGCCGCCGACCAGGCCGTGGCCTACCGTGCCCTGCGCCGCGGCCTGCTCGACTATGAACGGCGGCAGCCCTACCGCGGCCCCGAAGACCGCATCGACCTGCCCGCACCCGGGCCGGCCGACGCTGCGGCGCTGGACACCCGCATTGCCGAGGCGCTGGCCGACCACCCCGACAACGACGAGTTGAAGGCCGCGGTGGTGCTGGAAGCGTCGCCCAAGAAGGTGGTGGCGGTGCTGCAGTCGGGCGAGAGCATCACCGTCACTGGCGAAGGGCTCAAGCCGGTGACCAGCGGCCTGGCCGACAACGCCGAGGCGCAGAAGCAGATCCGCCGGGGCTCGGTGGTGCGCGCGGTGCGCGGCCCCAAGGGCGACTGGACGCTGACCCAGCAGCCTGAGGTGGAAGGCGCCTTCGTCGCGATGGAGCCGCGCACCGGCGCCATCCGCGCGCTGGTGGGCGGGTTCGATTTCGGCAAGAGCAAGTTCAACCATGTCACCCAGGCCTGGCGCCAGCCGGGCTCCAGCTTCAAGCCGTTCATCTATTCGGCGGCGCTGGAGCGCGGCTTCACGCCCAACACGGTGGTCAATGACGCGCCGCTGTTCTTCGACGCCGGCACCACCGGCAGCCAGCCGTGGGAGCCGAAGAACTACGACGGCAAGTTCGACGGTCCGATGCCGTTGAAAACTGCGCTGGCCAAATCGAAGAACATGGTGTCGATCCGGGTGCTGCGGTCCACCGGCGTGCAGTTCGCGCAGGATTGGGTCACACGATTCGGTTTCGAGGCCGAGAAGCACCCCGCCTACCTGACGATGGCCCTGGGCGCCGGCTCGGTCACGCCGCTGCAGATGGCCAGCGCGTATAGCGTGTTCGCCAACGGCGGCTACCGCGTCAACCCGATGCTGATCACCCGCATCACCGACAACAAGGGCCGCGTGCTACAGCAGAGCGCGCCCGCGGTGATCGACGAATCCATGCGCGCCATCGACGCCCGCAACGCCTTCGTGATGAGCCAGCTGTTGGGCGAGGTGACACGCTCCGGCACGGCTGCCAAGGTGTACGCCACCTTCAAGCGCATGGATCTGGCCGGCAAGACCGGCACCACCAACGACTCGATGGACGCCTGGTTCGCCGGTTACCAGACCAACCTGGCGGCGGTGGTGTGGATCGGCTACGACAACCCGCGCAAACTGGGTGACCGCGAGACCGGCGGCGGACTGGCACTGCCGGTGTGGATCGAATACATGGCCCATGCGCTGCGCAACCTGCCGCCCCAGGTGCCCGACGTGCCCGACGGGCTGATGCAGCAGGGCGGCGACTGGGTGTTCGACGAGTTCGGTGGTGGCGCCGGCATCAGCAGCGTCGGCCTGGAAGACAAGCTGCCCGTTGCGCCCACCGAAGGCGAGCGCAAGAGCATCCTCGACCTGTTCAGGTGAGCCCGGACTGGGCGAGCCCGTGCGGGCTCGCGGATGCCTGGCGAACGCTCTGCCGGCATGCTTGCCGGCGAGCGCCCAGATCAAGGCTCGAAGCGCAGCGCCAACCCTGCTTGCGCACTGACATGCGTTGACAGCGCGTCGAAGAACTCGCTGCCGTCGCGGGTGTCGCGCCAATGGCCATCCACCAGGCGGTAGTGGTGGCCGCCGGCCCGCGCCGCCAGCCAGATCTCGTGCAGTGGCGGCTGGGTGTTCAGGATGATCTTGCTGCCGCCGGGCAGCGTCAGCTCCAGCAGGCCGCCGGTGCGCTGGCTGTCGATGTCGACGACGTCGGTGTCCAGCCAGCGGTCGACCGTGGTCTCGATCTGGGCCAGCACGGCGTGGGACAGCCGGTGGAAGTCGCTGTCGGTCAGGGCCGGGGCGGCTGGGGTGGTCGAGGTCATGGTCGATAGAATCCGGCAATGGAATTGCGATCGAGTTTAGCGAGCCGGGTCACCCTGCTGCTGGCGTTGCTGTTTGGCAGCATGGCGGTGTCGGGATGCGGCCAGAAGGGCCCCTTGAGTTCGAAGACACCGCAGGCCAAACCACCGGCTGGCGCCGCCTCGGCGCCCACAAAATGACCCAAGAACAACTGCCTGGCGCGCCGCATCTGGCCCGCCGCGGTACCGACCTGTGGCTGGACGGCGTGCGCCTGGCCGACCTGGCCGCCGAGTTCGGCACGCCGCTGTACGTCTACGCACGCAGCACGATGCGCGATGCCGCGGCCGCCTACCAGCGCGCGCTGGCCGGACGGCCGCACCTGTTGTGCTACGCGATGAAGGCCAACAGCAGCCTGGCGGTGCTGAAGACCTTTGCCAACCTGGGCCTGGGCTTCGACATCGTCTCGGCCGGTGAACTGGCGCGGGTGATCGCCGCCGGCGGTGACCCGGCCAAGGTGGTGTTCTCCGGCGTGGGCAAGCGGCCCGACGAGATGCGCCTGGCGCTGCAGGCGGGCGTGCACTGCTTCAACGTCGAGAGCGACGCAGAGCTCGACACCCTGTCGGGCGTGGCCAACGCCATGGGCAAGACGGCCGCGATCAGCCTGCGCGTCAACCCCGACGTCGACGCCCAGACCCACCCGTACATCTCCACCGGCCTGAAGGGCAACAAGTTCGGCGTGGCGCACGACGCCGCGCGGGCCGTCTACCGCCGTGCTGCCGCCCTGCCCGGCATCCGCGTGGTGGGCATCGACTGCCACATCGGCTCACAGATCACCACCATCGCGCCGTATCTGGACGCACTCGACCGCCTGCTCGACCTGGTGGAACAGGTGGAGGCCGACGGCATCCCCATCGCCCACATCGACATGGGCGGCGGCCTGGGCATCACCTACACCGACGAGCAGCCGCCCGCAGCCGACCTGCTGGTGGCCCAATTGCTGGCGCGCATTGACGCCCGCGGCCATGGCCACCGCACCGTTCTGATGGAACCGGGCCGGTCGTTGGTGGGCAATGCCGGGGTGCTGCTGACCGAGGCGCTGGTGCTGAAACCGGGTGCAGAGAAGAACTTCTGCATCGTCGACGCGGCGATGAACGACCTGGTGCGCCCGGCGATGTACGAAGCCTGGATGGGCATCGTGCCCTGCCACCAACGCCCCGATGCGCCGGTCACCTGGGATGTCGTGGGCCCGGTGTGCGAATCCGGTGACTGGCTGGGCCGCGACCGCCCGCTGGCGGTGCTGCCGGGCGACGTGCTGGCGGTGCTGTCGGCCGGCGCCTACGGCATGGCCATGGCCAGCAACTACAACACCCGCCCACGCGCGGCCGAGGTGATGGTCGACAACGGCCAGGCCACGCTGATCCGCCGCCGCGAGACGGTGGCCGACCTGTTCCGCGACGAGTTGCTACCCGGCTAGAGGCGCCCTTCGGTCACCGCATGGCAGGCGATGCGGATGTCCTGGAAGTCAACCAGTTCGGGCCGCTCGCTGCTGCAGCGGGCGTTGGCATGCGGGCAGCGCGGGTGGAAAGCACAGCCGCTGGGCGGGTTCAGCGGGTTGGGCACCTCGCCCTGCACCGGCGTGCGCTGGCGGCCGGTCATGGCGATGTCGGGGATCGCATCCAGCAGCATGCGGGTGTAGGGGTGGCGCGGCGTGGCAAACAGCGTGCGCCGGGGCGCCAGTTCCACCAGCCGGCCCAGGTACATCACGCCCACGCTGTCGGCCACATGGCGCACCACCGCCAGGTTGTGCGAGATGAACAGATAGGTCAGCCCGCGCTGGCGCTGCAGATCCTTCATGATGTTGAGCACCTGCGCCTGCACCGACACGTCCAGCGCCGACGTGGGCTCGTCGCAGATCAGGAACTCGGGCTCGGTGGCCAGCGCCCGGGCGATGCTGATGCGCTGGCGCTGCCCGCCCGAGAACTGGTGCGGAAACTTCTCCATGTCGGCGCTGGCCATGCCCACTTGGGCCAGCAGCGCCGCCACCTTGGCCTCCAGTTCGGGCTCGCTCATCGCCAGGCCGTGTTCGCGCAGCGGCTCGCCGACGATGTCGCGCACCTTCCAGCGCGGGTTCAGGCTGGCGTACGGGTCCTGGAAGATCATCTGCATGCGCTTGCGCAGTGGACGCGCCCCGGGCGTGGCCAGCGTCGCGGCGATGTCGATGCCGTCGAATTCCACCGTGCCGCGGGTCGGGCCGTACAGGCCCACCAGCAGCCGCGCCACCGTGCTCTTGCCGCAGCCGGATTCACCCACCAGCGCCAGCGTGGTGCCACGCGGGATGGCGAAGCTGACACCATCGACCGCATGCACGTAGCGCCGCGGCTGGCGCTCGAGTACCCGGTTCAACCAAGGCGCCGAGACATCGAATGTCTTGGCCAGACCCTTCACCTCGACGAGCGCGGTCATGCCGCCACCTGCGCGTCATGCAGCCAGCAGGCGGCGCGGGTGGCGCCGGCGGGCAGCAGGTCGGGCCGCTCGCTTCTGCAGCGGTCCATCGCCCGCGGGCAGCGCGGGTTGAAGGCGCAGCCGGCGGGGATGGCGTTGAGCCGCGGCATCGCGCCGTCGATCTGCATCAGCCGTTCACGCTCTTCATCCATGGCCGGGATCGAGCCCATCAGGCCCACGGTATACGGGTGGGCCGGCTGGTGGATCACATCGGCCACCGGGCCGATCTCCACCACCCGGCCGGCGTACATCACCGCCACGCGGTCGCAGGCCTCGGCGATCACGCCCATGTCGTGGGTCACCAGCATCACTGCCGCGCCCTGCTCCTTGGTCAGCGTCTTCAGCAAGGCGATGATCTGCGCCTGGATCGACACGTCCAGCGCAGTGGTGGGCTCGTCGGCCACGATCAGCGCAGGCTCTGCCGCCAGTGCCAGCGCAATCACCACCCGCTGGCGCATGCCGCCTGAGAACTGGTGCGGGTACTGGTCGATGCGCTGCTCGGCGGCCGGGATGCCGGTGCTCTGCAGCAAGGCCACGGCCCGCTGGCGCGCGGCCGCTGCATCCAGCCCCAGGTGCACCTGGATGGTCTCGACCAGTTGCCGGCCCACGGTGTAGAGCGGGTTCAGCGACGTCAGCGGGTCTTGAAAGATGGCGCCGATGCGCTTGCCGCGGATCTTGCGCATCGCGTCGGCCGGCAGGTTGTCGATGCGCTGGCCGTCCAGCAGGATCTGCCCGCTGGCCACCCGGCCGGGCGGCTCCAGCAGGCCGATGATGGCTGCACCGGTCAGGCTCTTGCCAGCGCCCGATTCACCCACCACACCCAGGATCTCGCCGGGCGCGATGGTGAACGACACGTCGTCCAGTGCCAGCAGCGTGCCGCGCCGGGTGGGGAACTCCACCCGCAGGTGTTGCACTTCCAACAATGGCTGGGTCATGGTGTCAGCGCAGCCTCGGGTTCAGCGCATCGCGCAGCCAGTCGCCCAGCAGGTTCACGCTCAACGCGATCATCACCAGCACCAGGCCGGGGAAGATGGTGATCCACCACTCGCCCGAGAAGAGAAAGTCCTGCCCGACGCGGATCAGCGTGCCCAGCGACGGCGACGTGGGCGGCACGCCCACGCCCAGGAACGACAGCGTGGCCTCGGTGATGATGGCCGACGCGATCTGGATGGTGGCCAGCACCAGCACCGGCCCCAGCACATTGGGCAGCACATGCCGGCGCATGATGCGGAACGGCGACACGCCGATCACCCGCGCGGCCTGCACGTATTCCTTCTGCCGTTCGACCAGGGTGCTGCCGCGCACCGTGCGGGCGTACTGCACCCAGCCGGTCAGCGAGATCGCCAGGATCAGCACGGTGAAGGCCAGGGTCTCGTGCGCATTGGGGAACATCGCCCGGCCGACCCCGTCAATCAGCAGCGCCACCAGGATCGCCGGGAACGACAGCATCACGTCGCACACCCGCATGATGAAGCTGTCGACCCGCCCGCCGACGAAGCCAGCCAGCAGGCCCAGACCGACGCCCAGCACCATGCTCAGCGCGACCGACGCCAGCCCCACCAGCAGCGAGATGCGCGCGCCGTACATCAGCGCCGACAGGATGTCGCGGCCCTGGTCGTCGGTGCCCAGCGGGTAGCGCGCCTGGCCATCGGCCACCCAGGCGGGTGGCAGGCGGGCGTCCATCAGTTGCAGCGACGCCAGGTCCTGCGGGTTGTGCGGCGCCAGCCAGGGCGCGAACACCGCCGCGACCACGCACACCAGCGCGATGACGGCCGCCACCATCGCGGTGGGCGACTGCTTGAAGCTGTGCCAAACATCACCGTCGAAGAAGCGGGCCAGCGCGCCGGCCGCGGGCGCCAGCGGGGCGGAAGGTGGGCGGGCCATCAGTGGCCTCCTGCGGTGCGCTCGATGCGCAGGCGGGGGTCGACCGCGAAATACAGCAGATCGACCGCCAGGTTGATGACCACGAAGATCAACGCGATCAGGCAGAGATAGGCCGCCATCACCGGGATGTCGGCGAACTGCACCGCCTGGATGAACAGCAGGCCCATGCCGGGCCACTGGAACACCGTCTCGGTGATGATGGCAAACGCGATGATGCCGCCCAGCTGCAGGCCGGCGATGGTGATCACCGGCACCAGCGTGTTCTTCAACGCATGGCCGAAGTACACGCTGCGGTCGGGCAGGCCGCGGGCGCGGGCGAACTTGATGTAGTCGGTGCGCAGCACTTCCAGCATCTCGGACCGCACCAGCCGCAGGACGAGTGCCATCGGGAACAGCGCCAGCGTGAAGGCCGGCAGCAGCAGGTGCTTGATGCCGTCCCAGGTGAGCAGGCCGAAGGTCATGCTGCCGATGGCCACCACATCGCCACGGCCGAAGCTGGGCAACCAGTTCAGCAAGACCGAAAACACCAGGATCAGCAGGATGCCGATCAGGAAATTCGGCAAGGACACACCCAGCAGCGAGCCGGTCATCACCAGCTGCGACATGAACTTGCCGCGCCGCAGCGCGGCATACACGCCCAGCGGCACACCCAGGGCCAGGCCAATGACGGCTGCCACCGCCGCCAGTTCCAGCGTGGCCGGAAAGCGCTCGGCGATCAGCGCCGACACCTTGCGGCCCTGGCGCAGGCTGATGCCGAACTCCCCCTGCACCGCATTGCCGATGAAGTGGCCGAACTGCACGATGAAGGGCTGATCGAGCCCCAGCTCGGCACGCAACTGGGCCCGCTGCTCGGCCGTGGCGTCCTGGCCCATCAGGTTGGTGACCGGGTCGCCGACGTACTGGAACAGCATGAACGCGATGAAGGCGACGGTGCCCATCACGATCAGGGCCTGCATCAGGCGGCGGATGACAAAGGCGAGCATGGAAACGGGAGGCAGTGTTGCATCCGCTGCAATGGGAACGTGGGTGGTGCACCAACATCAGGCACCGGCGGGCGACCGCGCATCATCCGCAAAGCCCGTGCCCGGCGCCAACGGGGGAACCCCGATGGCGGAGATCGACTTGCGCCACAGCGGACGTAAAAAAGCCGCCCGAAGGCGGCTTGTGCATCACGCCAGCAAGGCCCGAGGGCCGTGCCAACGCGCTTCTAACAATCAGAAGTTGTGCTTGATGCCGAAGTCGTAGCCGGTCTTGTTGGTGGCCAGCGCGGTGTTACGCAGGAAGTCGGCGTACAGCGTGGTGCGCTTGCTCATGGCGTGGTGGTAACCCACCGCGAAGCCCTTGGCTGCCGTGACGTTGGCGGTCTCGTTCTTCAGGCTGCCGTAGCTGGCGCGGAACTCGCCTTGACCCATCGGAGCAACAGCAGTGAACAACATCGACTTGTGATCGGCGCCGGCAGCGGTGTTGCCCGTGCCGTACAGCGCGCCCAGCTTGACAGCGCCCAGGTTGAACGAGCCATTCAACGTCAGCCACTTGGCGGTGTCGGCAGCCACTTGGCCGGTCTTTTCGTAGCCGAGGGCCACCATGACCGGGCCGGCAGCGTAGCTGACGGCAAAGTTGAACGGCTTCTTCGGGAACAGGTTGATGGTGTCGGTCGCTTCAGCGATCTGCGCACCCAGCGAGAAGCCGGCAGCCGAGAAGTTGTAGGTCAGCGAGCTGTCGTTGCGGACGCGAACGATGGCACCGCCGGTGATCAGCTGGTTCAGGCCGCCCGACGGGGTGCCAGAAACCACGGTGTCCCAGCCCCACGGGTCAGCAGCCAGCTGCGACATCAAGAACGCGGTGGTGTACTCACGGCCCAGGGTGATCTTGCCGAAACCACCTTGCAGACCAACGATCGAACGGCCGGACCACCAGCGGCTCAGGGGAGCAGCATTCGAGTTGACGCCAGCGGCGACCGGAGCAGCGTTCTGGGCGCCGGTGTCAGCGTCGTAGCGGTGCTCGAGGTTGAAGAAGGCCGACAGACCGCCGCCCAGGTCTTCAACACCGCGCACGCCGAAACGGCTGCCGGAGCCGTTGCTCATTTGCTTGTTCGAGGTGCCGGTGGGCTTGTTGATCGACAGATCGATCCGGCCGTACAAGGTGACGCTGGACTGGGCCGAAGCGACGCCCGCGAAGGCGCCCAGGGCGGCCAAAACAATCAGTGACTTTTTCATTGCAACTATCTCCTAGGTTGAACAAGAGGTCCCGACCCCGTAGAGAACCCTCTCACCGGGAGCGGTGGGGGCCGGTCAGGCCAACCTCCTCATCGGAAGTTGTTGCTATTGCACCAGACCCCCGGCGCCAGCGCAAAGATTCGGGGCGAAAAAGGCCAGGGGCTGTTGTCTGCCAACAACGTGCAGCACCAGGACCCGCTGCGCTATTCTGGCGACATGATTTCAGGTGACGAATTGATTGCCAGCGCCGACCTGGCGCTGCGCACCCTGCACCGTGGCGCCAGCGCCGGACGGCCGATGCCACGCGGCGCCAACCCTACCGACGACACCGCGCTGTCCCTGCAGGAGCGTCGCCTGTCCGGCGCGCTGATGCGGGTGAACCATGTCGGCGAGGTGTGCGCCCAGGCGCTGTATGCCGCCCAGGCGCTGACGGCCCGCACGCCCGAGTTGCGGGCAAAGATGGTGGCCGCCGGCCGCGAAGAGACGGACCACCTGGCCTGGACCGAGCGCCGCCTGGATGAATTGGGCGACCGCACCAGCCTGCTCAACCCGCTGTGGTACGCCGGCGCATTTGCCATCGGCCTGGCGGCGGGGCGGGCGGGCGACCGCGTCAGCCTGGGCTTCGTGGTCGAGACCGAGCGCCAGGTGGAGGCCCACTTGGCCAGCCACCTGGAACGCCTGCCGATGGCCGATGCGGATTCACGCGCGGTGGTGGCGCAGATGAAAGACGACGAAGCACGCCATGCCGAAGACGCCTTGGCCGCTGGAGGCGCCCCGATGCCTGCGCCACTGCGTTGGGTGATGCGCTTGGCCGCTCGGGCGATGACCCGCACCGCCCATGTGATCTGAACCCGGCCGGGCTCAGGCCGCGACGATCTCGTGGCTGGTGGTGATGGTGGCGGTTTCGGCCAGCATGATGGTGGCCGAACAGTACTTCTCGTGCGACAGCGCGATGGCGCGGGCCACCGCCGCTTCGCCCAGGTTGCGGCCACGCACGGTGAAGTGCAGGTGGATCTTGGTGAACACCTTGGGGTCGGTGGCTGCGCGCTCGGCCTGCAGCTTCACCTCACAGCCGGTCACGTCTTGGCGGCTGCGTTTCAGGATCAGCACCACGTCGTAGGCGGTGCATCCGCCCGCGCCGGCCAGCAGGGTTTCCATCGGCCGAGGCGCCAGGTTGCGCCCGCCGCCGTCGGGCGCGCCGTCCATCGTCAGCAGGTGGCCACTGCCGGTTTCAGCCACGAAGGCCATGCCGCTGGTCGGCAGCCACTGGATCGTGCATTCCATCGAAAACATCTCCTGGCGTCGACGCCGTTGTTGCAGTGACAGGGATCGCAGCGCACCATCGGCTGCACCGAAGCCGTGCGCCGGCGCCCCACGCTCTGGAGCGCGCCCTCTAACCGGCATGCTCCGATGATATTGCGGCGCAACATTTGCCCCGCTAGACTGCATTCATGGATGGGTTGGCTGTGGGTGCGCCGGCATCCCTTCCGCCAGTTGTCTCCTCCACCTCCTCCATTGGTGGATTCAGCCCGGGGTGCAAGCCCCGGGCTTTTTTCTTGGGGCGTCACAACGGGGGCGGCGGCTATCATGCCGCGCCGCACAAGACCCATCCCATCCCGTTTCCGAAGGCAGCCCGCATGGCCAGTGCCAAGACCCCCGCCACACGTGCTGCAACCCGCAGCAAGCCATCGCCCGCCAAGGCCGCGCCTGACTACCTGAAGAAGATCCTGACCGCGCGGGTCTACGACGTGGCCATCGAGTCGCCGCTGGAGCCCGCCCGCAGCCTGTCGCGGCGCATCGGCAACGCCGTGTGGCTCAAGCGGGAAGACCAGCAGCCGGTCTTCAGCTTCAAGCTGCGCGGGGCCTACAACAAGATGGCCCACCTCAGCGCCGAGGCGCTGGCCAAGGGCGTGATCTGCGCGTCGGCCGGCAACCATGCCCAGGGCGTGGCGCTGTCGGCCAAGAAACTGGGCTGTCGCGCCGTCATCGTGATGCCGGTGACCACGCCCAAGCTCAAGGTCGACGCGGTGGCTGCGCTGGGCGGTGAGGTGCTGCTGCATGGCGACAGTTATTCCGACGCCTTCGACCGGGCGCTGGCGGTGCAGCAGGCGCAGGGCCTGACCTTCGTGCACCCGTTCGACGACCCGGACGTGATCGCCGGCCAGGGCACCATCGCGATGGAGATCCTGCGCCAGCATGAGGGCCCGATCGACGCGATCTTCGTGGCCATCGGCGGCGGCGGGCTGATCTCGGGCGTGGCCAGTTACATCAAGGCGGTGCGGCCCGAGATCGCTGTCATCGGCGTGCAGACGCGCGACTCGGACGCGATGGTGCGGTCGGTGCGCGCCGGCAAGCGGGTGACGCTGACCGACGTGGGCCTGTTCTCCGACGGCACGGCGGTGAAGCTGGTGGGCGAGGAGACCTTTCGCATCACCCGGGCGTTGGTGGATGACTACGTGATCGTCGACACCGACGAGGTGTGCGCCGCCATCAAGGACGTGTTCCAGGACACCCGCAGCATCCTTGAGCCGGCTGGCGCCCTGGGCGTGGCCGGCATCAAGCAGTACGTGGCGCAGCACAAGCTCAAGGGCAAGACCATGGTGGCCATCACCTGCGGCGCCAACATGAACTTCGACCGCCTGCGCTTCGTGGCCGAGCGGGCCGAGTTCGGCGAGCAGCGCGAGGCGCTGTTTGCCGTCACCATCCCAGAAGAACGCGGCTCGTTCAAGCGCTTCTGCGAGCTGATCGGCCCGCGCGCCGTGACCGAGTTCAACTACCGCATCTCCGACGCCAACGTGGCCCATGTGTTCGTCGGCCTGGCGATCCAGAAGCGCGACGAGGCGGACAAGATCGCCCGCAGCTTTGTCAAGCAAGGCTTCGCCACCGTCAACCTCACCGATGACGAGTTGGCCAAGGAGCATGTGCGGCACATGGTGGGCGGGCGGTCGGCCCTGGCGGCCGATGAACGGCTGTTCCGCTTCGTCTTCCCCGAGCGGCCCGGCGCATTGATGCGGTTTCTGTCCAGCCTGCACCCGGACTGGAATATCAGCCTGTTCCATTACCGCAACCAGGGCGCCGACTATGGCCGCATCCTGGTGGGCATCCAGGTGCCCAGCAAGACGGCAGCCGACCGCAAGGCGTTCCAGGCATTCCTCGATGCGCTGGCCTATCCGTGCGTGGAGGAATCGAGCAACCCGGTGTATCAGTTGTTCCTGCGCTGAGGGGCGCTGCATACACTGACCGTGATGTCGTTGATCGCACCCACCACCAACACGCTGCTGGAGCAGACACTGCTGGGCAAGCTGCAGCGGCGTGCGCTGGCGCAGGGTGGTCTGGGTGAGCTGGAGCCAGTGGCCGTGCGGCTGGGGCTGGTGCAGCACTCGCTGCGGCCACGTTTCCGGGATCCCCAGCTGGTGGTGTTTGCGGCCGACCATGGCCTGGCCGTTGACGGGATCCACGTTGCGCCAGGCAGGCAGACCGACGAGATGGTGCAGCAGATCCTGGCGGGCCAGCAACCGATCACGGTGTTTGCACGCCAGCAGGGCCTGAACCTGTCGGTGGTGGATTGCGGCGTTGCCACCCAGTTGACGCCCCATGAACGGTTGCTGCCGCGCAAGATCGCCCACGGCACGCGCAACGCCCGCGTGGGCAACGCCATGAGCCTGGAACAGGCCCACGCCGCCATCCGCGCCGGCATGGAGATCGCCGACAGCCTGCGCGGCAACCTGATCGCCTGCGCCGGCCTGGGCGTGGGCAGCCATGAAAGCGCCGCCCTGGTCCTGGCACGCCTGACCAACACGCCTTTGCGCGAGCTGATGCAGAGCGGCCCGCAGATGAGCCCTGACCTGCTGGGCCACCTGATGCGAGTGGTGCAAGGCGCGCAGGGCCGCCACCGCGACGTTCGCGACGCGGTGGAGGTGCTGGCGGCGTTCGGCGGCTTCGAGACCGCGGTGATGGTGGGCGCGATGCTGGTGGCCGCCAGCAAGCGCCACCTGATCATGGTCGACGGCATGGCCGCCTGCGCTGCCCTGCTGGTGGCGTCGCGCATTGCCGAGTCGGTGACCGACTACTGCGTGTTCTGCCGCAGCCAGCAGCACCAGGGGCTGGAGCGGGCGTTGGGCATGTTCCATGCCAGCGCGCTCCTGGAACTGGGCCTGGACGCCACCGACGGCACTGGCGCCTGCCTGTCTTGGCCCCTGGTCAACAGTGCGGCCGCTCTGCTGACCGAGTTGTCGGAAGACGAGGTATCGCAACCGGCCGGCATGGACGCGCCGCTGGTGCAGAGCCTGTACGACCCCAGCAATCCGACCATCCCTGGTTTGCCCTGAGGCAAGGGAACGCACCAGTCAAAAAGGCACCCGAGGGTGCCTTTTCCATGTGCGCGGCGACCGCTCAGGCCGAGAAGCTGGACCCGCAGCCGCAGGTGGTGGTCGCGTTCGGGTTCTTGATCACGAACTGCGCGCCCTGCAGGTCTTCCTTGTAGTCGATCTCGGCGCCCACCAGGTACTGCAGGCTCATGGCGTCGATCAACAGCGTGACGCCGTTCTTGGTCATCTCGGTGTCGTCCTCGTTCACGACCTCGTCGAAGGTGAAACCATACTGGAAGCCCGAGCAACCGCCACCCTGCACGAACACGCGCAGCTTCAGCTCAGGATTGCCTTCTTCGGCCACCAGGTCGGCCACCTTGGCGGCGGCGCTGTCGGTGAAGACCAGCGGGGCGGGCGGCATGTCACCGGTTTCGGGGGCGAGGTTTTCAACAACGGCGTTCATGGTCACTCCTGCTGGAAGGTCAGTCACCGCCAACGGCAGAACTGGAAAAGCTAAATCCTACTACGGCCATCGGGAACTCGACACACCGGCGGCAAAGCCAGTTCAGCGTGTCGGGACATGCGCCACGGCCAGCGCGGGCCGGCCGGGCGTGAAAAAGCCGCCCGCAGGCGGCTTCGTGGCCGTGCAAATGCAGATCAGCGCTTGCTGAACTGCTTGCGGCGGCGGGCGCCGTGCAGGCCGACCTTCTTCCGCTCGACTTCACGCGCATCGCGCGTGACGAAGCCGGCGTGGCTGAGTTCGGGCTTGAGCGTCGCGTCATAGTCGATCAGGGCGCGGGTGATGCCGTGGCGCACGGCGCCGGCCTGGCCGGATTCACCACCACCGCGCACGTTGACCTTGATGTCGAATGCCATCTCGTTGTTCGTCAGCAGCAGGGGCTGCTTGACGATCATGATCGAGGTCTGGCGGCCGAAGTAGTCGCCCACGGGCTTGCCGTTGACCACGATCTGGCCTTCGCCACGCTTGATGAACACGCGTGCCACCGACGACTTGCGGCGGCCGGTGCCGTAGTTCCAATTGCCGATCATCACCGCTCCTTAGTTTCCGAGCGCTGGGATTTCCAGCACTTTCGGCTGCTGGGCGGTGTGCGGGTGTGAACCACCGGCGTACACCTTCAGCTTCTTGATCATCGCGTAGCCCAGCGGGCCCTTGGGCAACATGCCCTTCACAGCCTTCTCGATCGCGCGGCCGGGGTGCTTGGCCTGCATCTCTTTGAAGCTGGTGGCGTGGATGCCGCCCGGGTGGCCGGAATGCCGGTAATACATCTTGTCTTCGGCTTTGGCGCCGGTGACACGGATCTTGTCGGCATTGACGACGATGATGAAATCACCGGTATCGACGTGAGGCGTGTAAATGGCCTTGTGCTTGCCGCGCAAACGGAGTGCCACTTCGCTGGCAACACGTCCGAGCACCTTGTCGGTGGCATCAAGCACAAACCACTCGTGCGTCACCTCGGCCGGTTTGGCGCTGAAGGTCTTCATGAGGGTCTTTCGGGTTCGGCCGGCACCCACCATGGGACCGCACCAGGGATGGCTCTTCGGTGGGCACCTGCGCAGCTTCGGCGCCGCTTATCAAGGCGGCCTCTCGGCATCTTGCAGGCACGGCCTGCATGCAGCAAGCTTACCCATCACCCCGCCATCCTGAGGGCAGCCAAGCATTATAGCCAGATATCGGCGCTGGCAAGGCAAGACCGGCGAGTCACTGTGCCAGGGCACCCGCCTTTCCACGCATGCGCGATCCGGTTGATTGCCGTAGCATCAGGGTTTACACCAACCCAGGACATCATCATGCCTTCAGCCTCCGTGTCGACCGGCCCCGACCGCCCAGCGGCCGGCCTGGCGACACCGCCGGCAGCGGGCCGAGTGCCCATCGGTGGTGTGCAGGCCGGGTCGACCCGGCACTTCGCGCCGTGGATCCCCATCCGTTCGCTGGCGCCGCGCCACCGCGAACGCATCGCGGCACATTTGCTGGCCCTGCCCGAGCAGGACCGCTATCTGCGGTTCGGCTACGTGGCGGGCGACGCGCAGATCCAGCGCTACGTGGATGGCCTGAACTTCGACCTCGACGAGGTGTTCGGCGTCTTCAACCGCCGGCTGGTGCTGATCGCGCTGGCGCACCTGGCCTATCCGCGGCCGGGACAGACAGCAGGCCCCAAGGCGGCCGAGTTCGGCGGCTCGGTGCTGCCCACGGTGCGCGGGCGTGGCTACGGCGCCCGCCTGTTCGAGCACGCGGTGCTGCATGCGCGCAACCGCGGGCTGGACACGATGTTCATCCACGCGCTGAGCGAGAACACCAAGATGCTGCACATCGCCCGGCGCGCCGGCGCGGTGGTGCAGCGCGACGGCAGCGAGACAGAGGCCTTTCTGAAGCTGCCGCACGACACGCTGGCATCCCGCATGGAGCAGTGGGTGGGCGAAGGCGCGGCGGCGCTCGACTATCAGTTCAAGCAGCAAGGGCGCCTGGTCGACGGCCTGATCGACGTGATCGGCGACGTGCGCCAGGGCCTGGCAGGGCGCGCCGCCAGGGACTGACCGGCGGGCAGCAGGCGCGGGCTCCGCAGCAACCCCGTTGCGGCGGCCCGGTGGTGTGTGCGCCAATGGCTGGACACCATTCACTCGGACCAACCGCGCATGACCACCCCGATCCAGACCGGCGTTTTCAACTACCTGGAACTCGACCGCGTGCACTTCGGCACGCCCGCGGCCGAGGCACTGCAGACCGAGGCCTCGCAACGCGGCGCGCAGCGCATCTTCGTGGTCACCAGCAAGTCACTGAACCGCAAGACCGATGCGGTGACAGCGGCGCTGTCGCGCATCCAGCCGCAGGTGGTGGGGCTGTTCGACGACTGCGTGGAGCACACGCCGCGCGATTCGGTCATCGCCGTGGCCAACGCGGTGCGCGCGGCGCAGGCCGACCTGATCGTCAGCATCGGCGGCGGCACGGTGATCGACACGGTCAAGGTGGCGCTGGTGGCGCTGGCCGAAGACCTCAGCCGCATCGAACAGTTCGACGACTGGCACATGCGGGTGGCGCCCGACGGCAGCCGCGTCACGCCGCAGCCGCGCACCCCGCCGTGCCGGCAGATCGCCGTGCCCACCACGCTGTCGGGCGCCGAGTTCAGTGACCTGGGCGGCTGCACCGACACCCGCTTCGGCACCAAGCAGGGCTACACCGGCGCCTTCATCGGCGCGGCCGCGGTCATCCTGGACCCGCGCATCACCGTGCACACGCCCGACCGGCTGTGGCTGTCGACCGGCGTGCGGGCGGTCGACCATGCGGTGGAGGCGCTGTGCAGCATCAACGCCCAGCCGCTGATCGACGCCACCAGCGTGCGGGCGCTGGCGCTGCTGGGGCGGTCGCTCAAGCGCTATGCCACCGACCCCGGCGACCTGGCCGCGCGGCTGGACGGCCAGCTAGGCGCCTGGCTGGCGGCCACCAGCATCCGCCGCACTGAATATGGCGCCAGCCATGGCCTGGGCCATGCGCTGGGGGCCGACGCGGGCGTGCCGCACGGCATCACCAGCTGCGTGCTGTTGCCCACGGTGATGCGCCACAACGCCGCGGTGTGCGCGCCGCAGATGGCCGAGATCGCCGCCGCCTTGGGAGACGCCAGCCGGCCGGCGGCCGACCAGGTGGAAGAGCTGATCGCCAACCTGGGCCTGCCCACGCGGCTGTCGCAGCTGGGCATCGGCCATGAGCGCCTGGCCGTCATCGCGCAGAAAGGCATGGCCAACCCGTGGGTGCACACCAACCCGCGCAAGATCACCGACGCCGCGCAGCTGGAAGCGCTGCTGAACCAGGCCTGGGCCTGATGGCCAGCGGCGACACGCTCGCCCAGCCAGGCGCCGGCTGGCCGGCCATCGCCGGCGCGCGGCAGGCCGACGCTGCCGCGCGGGTGCCATTCCACATCGCCGATGGCGGGCGGCCGTGGCAGGCGGGGTCGGTGGCACGCGCGCACCTGGATGCGCTGGCGCGCTGGCGACCGGCGCTGGTGGTGGATGCGGCAGGCGTGACCCTGCATTGCCCGGCGCCGGAGCGGGTGCAGTTCTTTGCCGAAGTGAACCACCAGTTGCGCGCCGACGGCCTGATCGTGGCCTGGCGCGACGAGACCTACGGCGTGCAGGCGCTGGCCGGCGGCCACCTGCTGGCCACCTTCGAGCGCGCTGCGTCCCGCTTCTGGGGCACCACCACCTTCGGCGCGCACTGCAACGGCTATGTGGCCGGCGCCGACGGCCGGCCCAGCCACCTGTGGATTGCCCGGCGCGCCTTCACCAAGCCCACTGACCCCGGTCTGCTGGACAACCTGGTGGGCGGCGGCGTGCCGCATGGCCAGAGCCCCGCCGCCTGCGTGCTGCGTGAAGGCTGGGAAGAAGCCGGCCTCACCCCCGCCCAGATGGCCGGCCTGCAGCCCGGCCGGCGCCTGCGGGTGGCGCGCGACATCCCAGAAGGCTTCCAGCTGGAAGACGTCAGCGCCTACGACCTGGCGCTGCCGCCCGGCCTGGAGCCGCAGAACCAGGACGGCGAGGTGCACAGCATCACCCTGATGCCGGTGGCCGACGCCCTGGCCCATGCCGCCGCCGGCGACATGACGGTGGACGCCAGCCTGGTGACGCTGGACTTCGCACTGCGCCACCGTTTGCTGGGCGCAACGGATGCGACGGACCTGGCAGCCAGGTCAGCGCACCTGTGGTTGGGTGCCGCACAACTCGATACTGATTTCCCGTGAACGAAGGGAACTCGGCCGTTCAGTCTGACTGAAACGCCGGGTCAAAGCGACTGAACGTCGCCCGCGGGGCCGGCCGGCAGACTGCCGGTCATGGCATCCACTTCCGCACCCTCCCTGCCGCGGCGCTACACCGGCACGGCCATCGGCCTGCACTGGCTGCTGGCCGTGCTGCTGGTCGGCACGTTCAGCCTGGGCGTGTACATGGCCGACCTGCCGTTCTCACCCAGCCGGCTGAAGTACTACAGCTGGCACAAGTGGGCCGGCGTCACCATCCTGCTGCTGTCGCTGGTGCGGCTGGCCTGGCGGATCACCCACCGCCCGCCCGCCGATCTGGCGATGCCGGGCTGGCAGGCCACCGCGGCGCACGCCACCCACCACCTGCTGTACGCGCTGTTCTTCGCCGTGCCGCTGCTGGGCTGGGCCTACAGCTCGGCGGCAGGCTTCCCGGTGGTGTGGTTCGGCGTGCTGCCGCTGCCCGACTTCGTGCCGGTGGACAAGGCCCTGGCAGAAGCCATCAAGCCCTGGCATGAGCGCAGCGCCATGCTGATGGCCGCGCTGGTGCTGCTGCACCTCGGTGGCGCGCTCAAGCACCACCTCATTGACCGCGACGGGCTGCTGGACCGCATGCGCCCGGCCCGCAGCTGAACCCTCCCCCCACGGACTTCCGCCCCCAACGCCCATGACACCCCCCTACGTTGCCCTGGCCGCCGCCCTGTTGGCCGGCCCCACCCTGGCCCAGCAAGTGATCCCTGCCCAGAGCGAGATCGCCTTCGTCAGCCGCCAGATGGGCGTGCCGGTGGAAGGCAAGTTCAAGCAATGGTCAGCCCAGATCGCCTTCGACCCGAGGAACGCCGCCGCCGGCAAGGTGGGCTTCACCATCCAGACCGGAAGCGCCAGCTTCGGCTCGCCCGAGACCGACGCCGAGGTGCCCAAGGCGCCCTGGTTCAACGTGGCCAAGTTTCCGACCGCCAGCTTTGCCAGCAGCGCCATCAAGCCGCTGGGCGGCGGGCGCTTCGAGGTGACCGGCACGCTGTCGATCAAGGGCAGCAGCCAACCGGCGATGGTGCCCGTCTCCGTCATCCAAACCGGCGGCACCAGCACCGCCAGCGGCAGCTTCACCATCAGGCGGCTGGACTTCAAGATCGGCGAAGGCGAGTGGACCGACACGTCCATGGTGGCCAACGACGTGACCGTCAAGTTCAAGCTCGCATTGACCGGCATGGCACCGCTGTGAGCGGCGCCCCAGCCACCCTCTTCCCAACCGTCCCACCAGGAGTTCCCGCCGTGATCCGCACTGCTCTGTTTGCCGCCGCCTTGGCCGCCACCACCTTGGGCGCCCAGGCGCAGTCCGCCACCTACGCCATCGACCCGACGCACACCTTCGTCACCTTCGAGGTGCCGCACTTCGGCGTGACCACCAACCGCGGCCGCTTCGACAAGAAGACCGGCGCGGTGCAGTTCGACAAGACCGGCAAGTCGGGCAAGGTCGACCTGAGCATCGAGACCGCATCGATCAGCACCGGCACCGCCGCCTTCGACAAGCACCTGCAGAGCAAGGACTTCTTCAACAGCGCTGAATTTCCCACCGCCCGGTTCGTGGCCGACAAGTTCAGCTTCAACGGCGACAAGGTCAGCGAAGTGGCCGGCAGCCTGACGCTGCTGGGCAAGACCAACCCGGTGGTGCTGAAAGCGAGCAACTTCGGCTGCTACACCAACCCGATGCTGAAGGTGGAGGTCTGCGGCGGCGACTTCGAGACCACCATCGTGCGCAGCCAGTACGGCATGGGCTGGGGCCTGAACTTCGGCATCGCCGACAACGTGCGCCTGGTGATCCAGGTCGAAGGCATCAAGCAGCCCTGAACCCGGCCACCCGGCGCCGTCTGGCGTCGTCAAACTGCAACGCCCCGCGGCCCCACCGGCCGGCGGGGCGTTGTGCTTTCTGCACGCCCCGTTGGCAGGCAAACACGGACGAGCGCCCCGGATTGCGAGTCCGTGTCAGTTTGTCACGCCAGCCTCGTCCCGAGGCAGGGAACTCCCGCTTGCGCCGCACTGACCGGCATTGAACACTCTCGCCCGTCGCTGCCGCCGAGCTTGGCAGCGCGCACATCAACCCCGTCCGGAGACATCCCCATGGCCGACACCAAGACCCCCGGCGCACCGCGCCGCTCGTTCCTGCAGAAGGCCGCCATTGGCGCGGTTGCCACCGGCGGCCTGGCAGCGCCGATGATCTCGAAGGCGCAGACGGTGAGCCTGCGCTTCCAGAGCACCTGGCCGGCCAAGGACATCTTCCACGAGTACGCCAACGACTTCGCCAAGACCGTCAACGACATGGCCGGTGGCCGGCTGAAGATCGAGGTGCTGCCCTCGGGCTCGGTGGTGCCGGCCTTCCAGCTGCTGGACGCGGTGAACAAGGGCACGCTCGACGGCGGCCACGGCGTGCTGGCCTACCACTACGGCAAGAGCACGGCGCTGGCGCTGTGGGGTTCGGGCCCGGCCTTCGGCATGGACCCGAACATGGTGCTGAGCTGGCACTACTACGGCGGCGGTAAGGCCCTGCTGGAAGAGATCTACAAGAGCCTGAACATCGACGTGGTGTCGTATGTCTACGGCCCCATGCCCACCCAGCCGCTGGGCTGGTTCAAGAAGCCGATCGCCAAGGTCGAGGACATGAAGGGCCTGAAGTTCCGCACCGTGGGCCTGTCGATCGACGTGTTCAAGGAGCTGGGCATGGCGGTGAACCCGCTGCCCGGCGGTGAGATCGTGCCGGCCCTGGACCGCGGCCTGATCGACGCAGCCGAGTTCAACAACGCCACCAGCGACCGCATCCTGGGCTTCCCCGACGTGGTGAAGAACTGCATGCTGCAGAGCTTCCACCAGAGCGGCGAGCAGTTCGAGATCCTGTTCAACAAGGGCAAGCTCGACGCGCTGCCCGCCGAGCTGAAGGCCATCATCGACCACTCGGTGCAGGCCGCCAGCGCCGACATGAGCTGGAAGGCGATCCAGCGCAACAGCCAGGATTACATCGAGTTGAAGACCAAGGACAAGATCAACTTCTACAAGACGCCCGACGCCATCCTGCGCGCCCAGCTGGCGGCCTGGGACAAGGTCACGTCTGCCAAGGCGGCCGAGAACGCGCTGTTCAAGAAGGTGATGGACAGCCAGAAGGCGTTTGCGCAACGTGCCGGCCAGTGGCAGAACGACTACATGGTCGACTTCAAGATGGCCTGGAACCACTACTTCCGCGCGCCCGCCAAGAAGGCCTGACCGTCGTCGTACCGGCCCCGGGGCCACCGCCTGCACAGGCCGGTGGCCCGTTTCACTTTGTGACCCTGCACAACAACAAGGACGCTGCGATGCAACGCATGCTGCTGCTGGTGGATCGGCTGTCGACATGGCTGGGGCAACTGTTTGCCTGGCTGATCGTCGCGCTGACCCTGATGATCAGCTGGGAGGTGTTCTCCCGCTATGCCCTGAACAGCCCGCACGATTGGGCGCTGGATGCGCAGATCATGATGTATGGCACGCTGTTCATGATGGCCGGCGCCTACACCCTGGCCAAGAACGGGCATGTGCGGGGGGATGTGCTGTACGGCTTCTTCATGCCGCGCACCCAGGCCACCCTCGACCTGATCCTGTACTTCCTGTTCTTCCTGCCTGGCGTGGTGGCCATGACCTGGGCGGGATGGAACTTCGCCAGCGAATCCGCCGCGATCAAGGAAAGCACCTTCAGCGCCACGCCGCTGCCGGTGTACCCGTTCAAGTTCATGATTCCGCTGGCCGGGGGCATGCTGCTGCTGCAGGGCGTGGTGGAGATCGTGCGCTGCCTGCAGTGCATCCGTGACGGCGTGTGGCCCTCGCGCGAGCAGGACGTGGAAGAGGTTGACGTCGACAAGCTCAAGGCCATGGTGCATGTGAAGGACGAGGACATCTACGGCCTCGACAAATACGTCGCCCCCCCGAAAGGCACACCATGAAGATCCGCAAGGAGCTGTGGTTCGGCTTCATCCTGATGGCGCTGATCATCGCCGGCACGGCGGTGATGCTGTTGATGGCGCCCAAGGTCACCAACGGCCACCTGGGCCTGATGATGCTGGCGCTGGTGGTGGTGGCCATCATGCTGGGCTTCCCCACGGCGTTCACGCTGATGGGCATGGGCATGATCTTCACCTGGGTCGCCTATGAGGAGGACACGTCCAAGACCCTGACGCTGATGGTGCAGAGCGCCTTCAAGGTGATGGGCAACGACGTGCTGATCAGCATCCCGCTGTTCGTCTTCATGGGCTATTTGGTCGAGCGGGCCAACCTGATCGAGAAGCTGTTCAAGAGCCTGCATCTGGCCATGGCGCGGGTGCCGGGCAGTCTCGCGGTGGCCACGCTGTTCACCTGCGCGGTGTTCGCCACGGCCACCGGCATCGTCGGTGCGGTGGTCACGCTGATGGGCCTGCTGGCGCTGCCGCAGATGCTGCGCGGCGGCTACGACGTGCGGGTGTCGGCCGGCGCCATCACCGCCGGCGGCTGCCTGGGCATCCTGATCCCGCCCAGCGTGATGCTGATCGTCTACGGCGCCACCGCCGGCGTGTCGGTGGTGCAGCTGTACGCCGGCGCGTTCTTCCCCGGCATCATGCTGGCCGGGCTTTACGTGGTCTACGTGATCATCCTGGCCAAGCTCAAGCCGCACCTGATGCCGCCGCTGTCGGCGGCCGACCGCTTCGTGCCGCTGCCGGCGATGAGCAGGCCGATCGCCGAGTCGATCTCCAACACCGCGCTGCCCGCGCTGCTGCGCGCGCTCAAGGGGCACCGCAACCTGGGCGTGCCCACTGGTCACATCCTGCGGCAGCTGGGCGTGGCGCTGCTGCCCGCGCTGTTCTTCGCGCTGGCGGTGGGCTTCAGCTGGCGGGCGAATACGGCGCCGCCGGACGCCGAAGCCCGGGCCGACATGGCACGCGCGGCGGCCACCACCCAGTCGGACGCAGCCGGCGGCGGCCTGCAGGCCCCCCCAGGCAGCACCCAGGACAGCCCTGCCGCCAGCGGCGGCCTGGCCGAACCCAAGCCCGAATCGGGCGGTCTGGCCGAGCCGCCCGCGGCCGAAGGCGGGCTGAAGGAGCCGCCCAGCAGCAGCGATGTCAAGGAGCCTCCGGGCGCCGGCGATGTCAAGGAACCGCCCGGCGCCAGTGACATCAAGGAGCCACCTGGCGCCAGCGATGTGAAAGAGCCGCCCG
>JBBAPL010000021.1:0-52997 GCA_040400895.1 Aquabacterium sp. | reverse complement strand
GTGCTGGCGCTCACCGTCACCTGCCCGCGGCCGCCGGTGGTGCTGGACATCGGCTACACGCTGTTTGCCGACCTGGACCCGCAGCACCGCGGCTTGCTCAGCCTGGCGGCCCATGGCGCCACCCGGGCCGCCATTCTCGGCCCGCAGGCGCCGCAGCAGGCTTTTGCGCTGGCGCAGGTCAACCGCTGGCGCCAGTTCATCGACTACGCGGCCGACGGCGTCTGGCACATCTGGATCGGCTTCGACCACATCCTGTTCCTGTTGTCGCTGCTGTTGCCGGCGGTGGGCACCTGGGCGGTGCGCGGCGCAGGCCGGGCGCGCGCGGTGTGGCAGCCGGTGCCGCGGCTGGGCGTGGCGGTGTGGGAGGTGCTGCGCATCGTCACCGCCTTCACGGTGGCGCACTCGATCACGCTGTCGCTGGCCACGCTGGGCTGGGTGGCACTGCCGTCGCGCCTGGTGGAAGCCACCATCGCCGCCAGCGTGGTGCTGGCGGCGCTGAACAACGTGTGGCCGTTCTTCCAGGGCCGGCGCTGGACGGTGGCCTTCGCTTTCGGGCTGATCCACGGCTTCGGCTTCGCCAGTGTGCTGGCCGACCTGGGCCTGCCGCGTGACGCGCTGGCGCTGGCGCTGCTGGGCTTCAACCTGGGTGTGGAAGCGGGGCAGCTGGCCATCGTGGCGGCCTTCCTGCCGCTGGCCTATGCGCTGCGCCGTGGCCTGTTCTACCGCCGCGTGGTGCTGTGGGGCGGATCGCTGGCGATCGCCGCCGTGGCCGCGGCCTGGTTCGTCGAGCGGGCCTTCGACCTGGAATTCATGCCGTTCTGACCTCAAGTGTCCCGACGGGCTGCCGATAACCGGGGTTGCGCCCGGCGATCGGGCGGGCGCAGCCATTCCCCAAGAGGGGCTTCGACGGGGACAGCTTGGCCGATCTCGCCCACCAGTTGCAGATTCAACCGCGCTTCGGCGCGCGCAGCCGTGCCCTGGTGGTCGACGGCCATGCCACCGCCCGCAGCATGCTGGCGTCGCAGCTGCGTGCGCTGGGCGTGGGCCAGGTGCTGCAAAGCGCCACCGCGCACGACGCGCGCCAGCACTTGGCCAACCTGGGCGTGGACGTGCTGCTGGTGGAGTACAAGCTCGACAACGACATCCTCGGCCAGACCCTGATCGACGACCTGCGGCGCGACGCCCTGCTGCCGCTGCGCACCGTGGTGGTGATGCTGTCGACACAGGCGTCCTACCAAGTGGTGGCGCAGGTGGCTGAATCGGCGCTGGACGGCTTCGTCATCAAGCCGTACACGCCGGGCAAGCTGGAAGACCGGCTGGTCAGCGCCTTCCAGCGCAAGGACGCGCTGCGCGAGGTGTACGACGTCATCGAGAGCGACGACCATGCCCAGGCCCTGGCGCTGTGCGAGAAGCGCTACCAGCAGCGCGGCCCCTACTGGACCCATGCCGCCCGCCTGGGGGCCGAGCTGGCGCTGCGGCTGGAACAGCTGCCGCTGGCCAGCGCCATGTACGCCGCGGTGTTGGCCGACAAGGCCGTGCCCTGGGCCAAGCTGGGCCTGGCGCGGGTGCTGCAGGCCGGCGGCCAGGCCGATGTCGCGGTGTCGACCATCCGCAACCTGCTGGCCGACGAGCCGAAATACGCCGACGCCTACGATGTGATGGGCCGCATCCATGCCGAGCAGGGTGATCTGGCAGGCGCCATCGCCGCCTACAAGCAGGCGGTGGAGATCACGCCCTTCTCGGTGGCGCGGGCGCAGAAGTACGGCATCCTGGCCTGGTACGCGGCCGAGCCCGACGTGGCGCTGGCCGCGCTGGAGCACGCCGCCAGCATCGGCGGCGACTCCCCGCACTTCGACCACCAGACCCTGCTGCTGCTGGCGATGGCGCGCTTCCAGCGCGGGGACGCCGCCGGTCTGCGCCAGTGCGACAAGCAACTGGCCGGCGTGCTGCAGCGGCAGTCCCGCGGCCCGGCTGCGGGCCAGGCGCCCGACGACCGGCTGGACCGCCTGCGCCGCCTGGGGCAGATGACGCAGGCGCTGGTGGCCGTGCAGGCGCAGGACCGGCACGGATTGCAGGCCTGCCTGGCGCCGGTGGCCGATGGTCTGATGGCCCCGGGCTTCGACGTGGAGGCCGCCACCAACCTGCTGTCGCTGATCGCGACCAGCGCGGCCGCCGGGCTGGCGCCGCACCAGGCCGACGACTGGACACGCTCGGCCGGCTTGCGCTTCTGCGTCAGCAAGCAGGTCACCGAGATGCTGGCCAAGGCCTGCGACCCGGCGCCGTCATTGGGCCTGCTGGTGCGGGCCGCCCATGCCGAGATCAACGAGATCAGCCGCAATGCGCTGTCCGAAGGCCTGGCCGGCCGCCACCAGCGCGCGGTGGAAGAACTGCTGCTGGCGGTGGAGCGAACCCGCAATGCCAAGCTGCTGGAACTGGCCCAGGCCGCGCTGCAGCGCCACCGCGCCCACATCGCCGAGGCCGAGGCCGAGGCCCTGGCCGAGCGCTGCGGCCTGCTGCAGGCGCTGTGCAGCACCGTGGGCCGCAGCCACCTGCTGAGCCACGACGCCGGCCGCGCGCCTGGCGGGCTGGACACGCCGCCAGCGCGCGGAAAGCCGGGGCGGCGGGCGGCGCCGGCGCCCGTCTGACGGGTGTCAGTACCCCGCAGCCTGCCCGTCGCGGCGTGAGTCGCTGGCGGCCACGTAGCCGTCTTCCATGTCGTCGCTCAGCTTCCAGATGAACTGGCCGCTGCCGTAGTCCATGTACGGGTCGTTGGTGGCCTCGAACTGGTGGCCCAAGTCCTTCAGCCCGGCCTGCAGTGCCGGTGCCATGGTGTGTTCCAGGTCGATCTTGAGACCGGTGGCCACCTTCCAGCGCGGCGCGTCGCAGGCGGCTTGCGGCTGCTGGTGGTGCACCAGCATGCGCACCATGGTCTGCAGGTGGCCCTGCGGCTGCATGTTGCCGCCCATCACGCCAAACGGCATCTGCGGCTGGCCGTCCTTGGTCAGGAAGCCGGGGATGATGGTGTGGAACGGCCGCTTGCCGCCGGCCACCACGTTGGGGTGGGTTTCGTCCAGCGTGAAGCCGTGGCCGCGGTTCTGCAGGCTGACGCCGGTGCCCGGCACCACCACGCCGCTGCCGAAGCCCATGTAGTTGCTCTGGATGAAGCTGATCATCATGCCGCTCTCGTCGGCCGCGCACATGTAGATGGTGCCGCCGGCCGGCGGTGTGCCGTGCTGGAAGTCCTGCGCGCGCTTGGGGTCGATCAGCTTGGCGCGGTCGGCCAGGTAGCCGTCGCTCAGCAGGTCGGCCGGCGTGACCTGCGTCATCGACGACGCATCGGCCACCCAGCGGTAGGTGTCGGCAAACGCCAGCTTCATCGCCTCGATCTGCAGGTGCTGGCCTTCCAGGCTGTCGACCGGGTAGCGGCCGATGTCCAGGTGGTTCAGCATGCCGAGTGCCATCAGCGCGGCGATGCCCTGGCCGTTGGGCGGGATCTCGTGCACCGTGTGGCCGGCAAAGTCCTTCTGGATCGGGGTCACCCATTCCGGCTGGTAGTTGGCCAGGTCCGACAGGGTCATCGCGCCGCCGTGGGCCTTGGCGTGGGCCACCAGCGCCTCGGCGATCTCGCCGCGGTAGTAGGCCTCGCCGTGGGTGGCGGCGATCTTGCGCAGCGTGGCGCCGGCTTCCTTGAACACGAAGCGCTCGCCCGGGTTCGGCGCGCGGCCGTGCGGCATGAAGGCCTGGGCGAAGCCCGGCAGGTCTTTCAGGATCGGCACCTGCAGGCCCCACTTGTGGGCGGTGATGCGGCCCACGCCGTGGCCGCGCTCGGCCAGCTCGATGGCGGGGGCCATCAGGTCGGCGAACGGCAGCTTGCCGAAGCGCTTGGACAGCGCTGCCCAGCCAGCCACCGCACCTGGGGTGGTGACGGTGTCCCAGCCACGCAGCGGCAACTTCTGGCCGTTGGCGTCGCCGTACTTCTGGCGGAAGTAGCCGGGGTTCCAGGCGGCGGGGGCCACGCCGGACGCGTTCAGCCCGTGCAGCGCCGTGCCGTCCCACAGGATGGCAAAGCAGTCGCTGCCCAGGCCGTTGGAGATGGGCTCGACGATGGTCAGCGCGGCGGCGGCGGCAATCGCCGCGTCGATGGCGTTGCCGCCCTGCTGCAGCATGCGCAGGCCCGCCTGCGAGGCCAGCGGATGCGAGGTGGCGACGACATTGCGTGCCATCACCGGGCTGCGCACGGTGGGGTAGGGGTTGGTCCAGTCGAATGGCATGGCGTGTCTCGCGCTTGTGGTTTGGTGTGGTGAAGAGTGTGTGTCAGCGCTGGCGCGGGTCGAGCGCGTCGCGCAGGCCGTCGCCCAGCAGGTTGAAGCTCAGCACCAAGGCAAAGATCGACACGCCGGGCCAGATGGCCATCCACGGCGCGTTGTCGACGTAATTCTTGGCGGTGTTGAGCATGCTGCCCCAGCTGGGTGCCGGCGGCTGCTGGCCCAGGCCCAGGAAGGACAGGCTGGCCTCGGCGATCACGGCCGAAGCGATCGCCAGCGTGGCCTGCACCATCACCGGCGCGGTGATGTTGGGCAGCACATGGCGCAGGGCGATGCGCCAGGGTGGGTTGCCCACGGCGCGGGCGGCCTCGATGTAGTCCTCGACCAGGATGTTGATGACCTGGGCGCGCGTGAGCCGCACGAAGATGGGCGCGGCCGAGATGCCGATGGCGATCATCGCGTTGCGCAGGCTGGGGCCCAGGAACGCGGCCATGGCGATGGCCAGGATCAGGAACGGGCAGGCCAGGAAGGCGTCGGTGATGCGCGAGATCAGCCCGTCCACCCAACCACCCAGAAAGCCCGCCAGCAGGCCGATGGGCACGCCGATCAGCAGCGAGATGCTGACCGAGACCACGCCCGCCAGCAGCGACGCCTGGGTGCCCCAGATGATGCGCGACAGCACGTCGCGGCCGATCTCGTCGGTGCCGAACCAGTGCGCGGCGCTGGGGGCCTTGCGGATCGCGCCCCAACTGGTGGCGATCGGGTCGTAGGGCGAGATCCACGGCGCCAGCAGCGCCATGGCCACGAACAGCAGCACCACCACGCCGCCCAGCATGGCGCCGCGCCTGCGCTTGAGGCGGCGGAAGGCGCGCTGCCAGGGGCCGGCGGGTCCAGGCGCGGCCGGTCGAGCCAGCGCAGGCATCACTGCGCTCATGAGCGCAACCTCGGATTGACCAGGAAGTAGGCCACGTCGGCCAGCAGGTTCAGCAGGATGTAGGCGCTGGCGGTCACCAGCACCACGCCTTGCACCACCGCGTAGTCGCGGTTGAAGACCGAGTCGACGATCAGCTTGCCGAAGCCCGGGATGGTGAACACCTGCTCGGTGAGCACCGCGCCCGACAGCAGCGCGCCCAGTTCCAGCGCGCCCAGGGTGATCACCGGCGTCAGTGCATTGCGCAGCGCGTGCTTGAGCACCACGGTGCGCTCGCTCAGGCCCTTGGCGCGGGCAGTGCGCACATAGTCGCTGGACAGCACCTGCAGCATGGCGCTGCGGGTGTGGCGCATCAGCACTGCGGCGATGCCGTTGCCCAGCACGAAGGCCGGCATCACCATCGCCTGCAGGTTGGCGCCCAGGTCCTCGAACGGACTCACATAGCCCGAGGCCGGCAGCCAGCCCAGTTGCACCGAGAACAGCAGGATCATCAGGATGCCGAGCCAGAAGTTGGGCGTGGACAGGCCCCACAGCGCAAACACGTTGGCCGCCACGTCCCAGGCCGTCCCGCGCCCCACGGCCGAGACGATGCCCGCCGGGATGCCCATCACCAGCGCCACCACGAAGGCCATCAACCCCAGCTGCAGGGTGACCGGCAGCTTGGCCAGCACCAGGTCGAGCACCGGCTGCTGGGTGCGGATGGATTCCCCCAGGTCGCCCTGCAGCACGCCGCCCACCCAGTAGGCATAGCGCACCGGCAGCGGCTCATCGAGGTGCAGCTTCTGGGTGAGGTAGGCCACCACGGTCGGGTCCTGCTCCTCGCCGGCCAGGATCTTGGCCGGGTCGCCCGGCAGCAGTTGCTGCAGGCCGAAGATCAGCATCGACACGAACAGCAGGGTCGGCAGGATGCTGGCCAGGCGCTTGAGCAGGTACTCGGTCATGGCATGGTCATGGCGATGGTGGCGCAGCCCGTGCCGTGGGTCAGGGCGCCATCTTCAGGCCGGTGACCCGCAGCAGGCCGTCGGGGATGTTGCGCACACCACTGAGCTTGGCGTTGTAGGCCCACAGCCAGTTGCGGTGGTACAGATAGATGATGGGCCGTTCCTTCATCACCCTGGCGGCGATCTGCTCGAACACCTTGCGCCGCTCGGCCACGTCGCGCAGGCTGCGCGATTCGGTCAGCAGCTTGTCGGTTTCGGGGTCGCAGTAGCCGCTGTAGTTCAGCGGCTGCTTGCAGCCGTGGAAGCTGAACAGGTTGCCGTCGGGGTCGGCGCGGCCGCTCCAGGCCAGCACATAGGCTTCGTAGTCGCCCTTGTCGGCCATGTTCAGCGAGGTGGCGAACTCGGCCGCCTGGATCTTGACGTCGAAGCCGGCCTCGCGCGTCATGGCCTGCACCACCAGGGCCAGGCGCTGGGCGTCGCTGGTGGTGGGCGTCACCAGGGTGAAGCTGGGGTTGGGCACGCCGGCTTCCTTCAACAGCGCCTTGGCACGCTCCATGTTGCGCTTGGGCACCGGGATGCCCTTGGCGTAGTAGGTGTTGCTGGGCGCCACCCACTGGTTGCCCACCGTGGCCTCGTTGTCCATCACCACCTGCGACAGGCCCTGGCGATCGATGGCCAGCTCGAACGCCTCACGCACCCGGGCGTCACGCCCCAGCGGGTTGCCCTTGGCCTTGTCGCTCTTGCCGATGTTGATGGTGATGCCCTGGTAGCCGATCTCGGTGATACGCGAGGTCTTGAGCTTCTTGTCGGCGGCCAGCTTCTCCATGTCGCTGGACGACACCCGCTCGATGAAGTCGAACTGGCCCGACTTCAGGTTGGCCAGGCGCACCGTGGCGTCGGGCACCGGCGTGTAGACCACCTTGTCGAAGTGCACCGCGGCCTTGTTCCAGTAGTCGGGGAAGCGCTCGAACACCATGCGGTCCTGCGCCACCCGCTCGACGAACTTGAACGGGCCCGAGCACACCGGCTTGGCGCCGAACTTGTCGCCCGCCGCCTGCGCCGCCTTGGGCGACACCATCATGCCGGCGCGGTCGGCCAGCTGGGCCAGCAGTGGCGAGAACGGCGCGCTGAGGTTCAGCCGCACGGTCATCGCATCGACCACGTCGACTGTGGTCACCGGCGCCAGTTCACCCCGGCGGTTCGAGCCCGGCAGGGTCTTGTGGCGCTCGATGTTGAACTTGACGGCAGCGGCGTCGAACTTCTCGCCGTCGTGGAAGGTGACGCCGGGGCGCAGCTTCATCGTCAGCGCCTTGCTGTCGGCCGACCATTCATGGCTGGTGGCCAGCTGCGGCACGATGCCCAGCTTCTCGTCGATGTCGAGCAGCTTGTCGCACAGGGCGGCAAACACGATGCGGCCGACGAAGGTGCGGGCCAGGCTCGGGTCGAGCACGTCGGGGTCTTCACCCAGGCCCACGCGCAGGGTCTGGGCCTGGGCCTGGACGGGGGCGGCCAGCGTCAGCACCGCCAAGGCGGCAGCGGCCAGCGTGGAACGCAGCAGGGTCGGGGAGGCAAACGTCATGGTGGGGCTCCGGGTCAGATGGAAAGGGGTTCAGGCAGCGGGCGGTGCGCCGGTGACAAAGGCCGATTGCAGCCGCAGCAGGCGCTGTCGCGCGGCGCTGGGCGCCGTGGGCGCTGGCAGCACCGCCGCCGGTGGCAGGCTGCGCCACAGGTGGCAGGCCACCGACTGCCCGTCCACGGTCTCGGGCACGGGCGGCTCCTGGCTGCACACCGGCTGGGCATAGGCGCAACGGGTGTGGAAGTGGCAGCCGCTGGGCGGATGCATGGGGCTGGGCACATCGCCGCCCAGCAGGGCCCGCTCACGCTGGGCGCCGGGCTCGGGCAGCGGGATGGCCGACAGCAGCGCGCGGGTATAGGGGTGGCGCGGCTGGGCAAACACCTGCGCCTTGTCACCGATCTCGACGATGCGGCCCAGGTACATCACCGCCACCCGGTGGGCGATGTGCTTGACCACCGCGAGGTCGTGCGCGATGAAGAGGTAGGCGATCCCCAGGCGTTGCTGCAGATCCTGCAGCAGGTTCACCACCTGGGCCTGCACCGACACGTCGAGTGCCGACACCGCCTCGTCGCAGACGATCAGCTGTGGCTCGACCGCCAGGGCGCGGGCGATGCCGATGCGCTGGCGCTGGCCGCCCGAGAACTCATGCGGGTAGCGCTGCGCATGTTCGGGCGCCAGGCCCACGGTGTGCAGCAGCTCGGCCACCCGCGCGGTGTGCCGGCCGGTGTGCAGGCCGTGCAGCTGCAGCGGCTCGGCCAGGGTCTGGCCCACGGTCATGCGCGGGTTCAGCGATGCATACGGGTCCTGGAAGATGATCTGCATCGCCCGGCGCTGGGCGCGCAGCGCGGGGGCGTCCAGCGGCCCCAGGTCCTGGCCGCCGAACAGCACCTGGCCGCCGCTGGGCTCGATCAGCCGTAGCACCAGCCGGCCCAGGGTGGACTTGCCGCAGCCGGATTCGCCCACCACGCCCAGCGTTTCGCCTGCCCGGATCGTGAGATCGACACCATCGACCGCGCGCACCGCGCCGGTGATGCGGCCGAAGATGCCGCGCCGCACCGGGAAGTGCTTGACCAGGCCGTGCACCTGCAGCAGTGCGGGGGTCATGCCACCACCTCGGGCCAGTCGGCCATCAGCACCGCCGGGTCCAGCGGCGCCTTGTGGCAGGCCGACAGATGCGCCTGTTCGTGGTCGGGCCCCACGCTGCGCAGTGCGGGCGCCACCGCATGGCAGTGGGCATCGGCAAACGGGCAGCGGTCGGCAAAGCCGCAGCCGGCAGGGCGCTGCAGCGGGCTGGGCACCTGGCCCTCGATGGCAGCCAGCCGGCCGCCGCCGCCATCCAGCCGGGGCACTGACCCCAGCAGGCCCACGGTGTACGGGTGCTGCGGCGTGGCGAACAGGGCCGCCACCGTTGCCTGTTCCACCACCCGGCCGGCATACATCACCAGCACCGCGTCGGCCACCTCGGCCACCACGCCCAGGTCGTGGGTGATCAGGATCACCGCCGTGCCGGTCTCCTGCTGCAGGCTGCGCATCAGCGCCAGAATCTGCGCCTGGATGGTGACGTCCAGCGCGGTGGTGGGCTCGTCGGCGATCAGCAGGCGCGGGTCGCAGGCCAGGGCCATGGCGATCATGGCGCGCTGGCGCATGCCGCCCGACAACTTGTGCGGGTGCTCGTTGAAGCGCTGCTCGGGCGCGGGCATGCGCACCTTGCGCAGCATGGCCAGCGCGCGCTCGTGCGCCTCGGCGCGGCCGATGGCGCGGTGGCGCAGCAGCGCCTCGACGATCTGCTCGCCGATGGTGAAGGCCGGGTTCAGCGACGTCATCGGCTCCTGGAAGATCATCGCCATGCCGTTGCCGCGCAGGTCCTGCAGCACCGCGTCGGGCGCGCCCACCAGCTCGCGACCCTCGAAGCGCACCGACCCGGCGGCGATGCGGCCCGGCGGATGGGGCACCAGGCCCATCAGCGACAGCGCGGTGACGCTCTTGCCGCAGCCCGATTCGCCCACGATCGCCAGCGTGCGGCCGGCGTCGACCGAGAAGCTGATGTCGTCGACGGCGGCGAACTCTCCGTCGTCGGTGCGGAACAGCGTGCGCAGGCCCTGCACATCCAGCAGGGCGCTCACTGGGTGCGCTCCCGCTCGGCATGGAAGGCCTGGATGCGGGCTTCGATGGCGTTGCGGTCGGTCAGGCCCACCGGGTCGTGCCGGCCGGCCAGGCAGGCGGTGAAGGGCTGGAAGCGCTGCAGGCTGACCTGGTGCAGGCGCCGCAGCTCGGTGATCGGGTCGGCATGGTCGTCGACCCGCAGGTCGAGCGCCGGGTGGTCCTCGTCGGCATGGATGCGCAATGCGGCGGCTTGCTTGCCGCGCTTGTCGCCACCCGCGGCCTCGCCCGCGGTCAGGGCGGCCAACAGGCGTTCGGCCAGGGGTTGGCCGGCGCTGGCCAGCCAGGCATCGGCGGTGGCGGCCACCACCTGCGGCCCGGCCAGCATGTTGCCGGCCACGCTGAAGGCTTCACCATCGGCCGGGCCGTGGCCTTGCCGGTGGCCGCACCAGTCGATGCAGGCGCTGCCGGTGTGGACGGCCGGCGCGCCGCTGGCAGGCAGCAGGTGCAGCTGGCGGTGGTCGCAGCCGGCGTCGGCAGCGGTGAGGCTGGCCACCACAGCGGCGGGCGCCTCGCCCCGGGCCAGTGCCGCCAGGCCGGCCGGCCCGTACAGCGGATTCATCAGGGCCTGCGTGGCCAGGGCACCCACGCCGCGTTGGGTGTGCACGCACAGGGCGCCCACCGCGAAGAACCGGCTGGCGATGGCCACACCGAAGCGGCCTTGTGCATCGCGGACCAGGATCGACCAGGTCATCTGGAACCTCCAGCCCGCAGGGCTTCCTGGGTGGCATGGCGCATGGGTGGGGCGTGGGGCAGCGTTGGATGCACGGGGGAAGGCCGGATGATCCCAGAACTCAACCGAGTTGAACGATCAGAAAACAAATTGCAAGCGCCATGCCAAGACCGTCGGCAACCCGGGCCTGGCATCAGAAGGTGGGCGGCGTGTTGACCCACAGCACCCGGGTGACCTCGGTGCCAGGGTTGCGGTAGGTGTGCGCCAGCGTCGACGGGAAGGCGAATGAATCGCCAGGCCCCAGTTCATGCTCCACGCCGTCGATGCCCAGCACCAGGCGGCCTTCCAGCACATAGCCCACCTCGTCACCCTCATGCCGCATCGGCCCCATGCTGCCGCCGCCCGGCGCCACGATGTGGATGTTGCTCTGCAGCAGGTGGCCGGGCCCGCTGGGCACCAGGCGTTCCAGGGTGACGCCGGCCGACCCGCCGTCGCCGCCCGCGGCAATGCGCGGCCGGCTGCCGGCGCGCGCCACATGGCCCAGCCCGGTCCAGTCGGGCTCGAACAGCGCGCCGATGTTGGTGCCCAGTGCGGTGACCAGCGCATGCAGCACCGTCAGCGGGGGCAGCAGCTTGTCGTTCTCGTACTTGGAGATCAGGCTGATCGACACGCCCACCTGCTCGGCCAGGTCCTTGATGCGCAGGCCCTTGACCAGCCGCGCATGGCGCAGCCGGGCGCCCACGGCCACCGGCGGGCTGACGGCGGGGCTGTGGTTTGGGCCGTTGGGTTTCTTCATGTGCAACCGAGTTGAACAAATCGTGCACCGATGCACGATCCGTAGGAACCCATGCACCAAAGGCTGGCAGCGCGGCGCACCTGGGCATTGCCCAGCAAGGTGCCTGCCGGCTCGATGGACCGCGGAGCTGAGCGACTGCTCAGGAGCTTGCCCGCAGGCATGCGGGCAGAGCCTTCGCCAGCCGTGGATCGCCTGTCGGCGACCCACGCGCGGGCTCAGCGCTTGGGCGGCAGGGGCCGGCCCGGGGCGGGCTTGCCGGTGTGGCGCGGGCGGTCGCCGTGGTCGACGCGCGCGGCGCGGTGCTGGCGCGGCGCGTCGCCGCCATCGGCCGCGGGCGGCATGTCCGCCTTGCGGATGCGCACTGGCTGGCGCACCCGTTCGGCTGCCGGGGCGGGTTCGGCGGGTGCCGTGCCATCGACGGGCTCGGGCGAGCCTTCTGCTGCCGGCAGGCTGGCAGCCACCGCCAGTGCCCTGGCAGCCGACGCCAGGGCGCCGATGTTGCCGCCGGCGGGCAGGGCATCGCCCGCCTCGTCGGTCTTGATCGCCTTGCTGTAGGGCGCCAGCAGCGCCACCAGCTGACCGTAGACCTTCGGGTTGCCGGCCACCACCTCACGCTGGTACAGGAAGTCGGCATCGCCGGTGAAGTTGCCCACCAGGCCACCGGCCTCGGTGATCATCAGCGAGCCGGCGGCGATGTCCCAGGGGTTCAGCCCGGTCTCGAAGAAGCCGTCGTACCAGCCGGCGGCCACGTAGCACAGGTCCAGCGCGGCCGCGCCCGGGCGGCGCACGCCGGCGCAGGACTGCATCACCGTCTCGAACATCTTCAGGTAGCGCTGGAAGTTGTCGCCCCTGCGGAACGGGAAGCCGGTGCCGATCAATGCATCCGCCAGCCGGGTGCGCTTGCTGACCCGCAGGCGCTTGTCGTTGAGGAAGGCGCCGCGCCCGCGCGAGGCATAGAACAGGTCGTTGCGGGTGGGGTCGTAGACCACTGCCTGCTGCACCACGCCGCGCCACGCCAGGGCGATGCTGACGCAGTAGACCGGAAAGCCATGCAGGAAGTTGGTGGTGCCGTCCAGCGGGTCGATGATCCAGGTGAACTCGCTGTTCTTCGCGCCGTGCTCGCGGCCCGACTCTTCGGCCAGGATGCCATGCCCCGGGTAGGCGGTCAGCAGTGTCTCGATGATCGCGGCTTCGGCCATCTGGTCGATCTCGCTGACGAAATCGTTCGGGCCCTTGCTGCTGATCTTCAGGATGTCGAGATCCTGCGAGCCCCGGTTGATGATCGCCCCCGCGGCGCGCGCGGCCTTGATGGCGATGTTGAGCATGGGGTGCAGGGATTGCGACATGGGCTGTCCAGACTGGGCGGTTGGGGCACGGCGGCGGAGAGAAAGAGCGGTGGCCTGGCGGCGGGTGGCGCAAGCCACGCCGACAATCGGCAAGCAACCCTGGAGTTTACCCGCACGTGACCGCCAACACCCCGCTCGCCACCCGCGACAGCACCCGCTTCGTGCTGTTGAACACCAGCCATGCCGGCAACGTGGGCGCGGCCGCCCGGGCGATGAAGGTGATGGGCTTCAGTGACCTGGTGCTGGTGGCACCGCGTTTTGCCGATGTGCTGAGCCAGGAAGAGACCGTGGCCATGGCCAGCGGCGCGGCCGACATCCTGGTGCGCGCCCGGGTGGTGCCAACGCTCGCCGACGCGCTCGACGGCATCAGCTTCGCCTGCGCCACCGCGATGACCCCGCGCGACTTCGGCCCGCCCACCGCCGCCCCGCGTGACCGCCTGCCGGCGCTGGCCGCCGAGGTGGCCGCCGGCACCCAGACGGTGGCCTTCGTCTTTGGCGGCGAGCGCTTCGGCATGTCCAATGCCGATGTGTGGCGCTGCCATGTGTGCCTGAGCATCCCCGCTGCACCTGACTACGGGTCACTGAACCTGGCGCAGGCGCTGCAGTGCATCGCTTACGACTGGCGCTGCGCGCTGGGCGCGTGGCCGGTGATGGCCCGCACTGCCGCCACGGTGCCGGCCGATGGCGCGGCGGTGGCCGGTGCGCTGGACCATTGGCAGCAGGTGCTGGAGCAGATCGGCTTCCTCGACCCCGCCGCACCCAAGCGGCTGATGCCGCGGCTGCAGCAATTGATCCAGCGTGCCCAGCCCACGGCCGAGGAACTGCACATCCTGCGCGGCATCGCGCGCGCCGTCGGCAAGGCGCCCAAACAGGGGTGAACGTCCAGGGCTGACCTACCAGGGCAGGCGCTGGCCGTCGTAGGCGACGAAGGCGCCGCTGTCGGCGGGCGACAACGCGTCCACCGTGGCCAGCATCTGGGCCGCCGCCAGATCCGGTGCGCGGCCGATCTCACCACCGCGGAATGGCGCCGACAGCGCGGTGCTGACCGTGCCCGGGTGCAGCGCCACCACCACCGTGTGGGGCTGGCTGCGGCGCAGCTCGATGGCGGCGGTGGCCAGCAGCATGTTCAGCGCCGCCTTGCTGGCGCGGTAGCTGTACCAGCCGCCCAGGCGGTTGTCACCGATACTGCCCACCTTGGCCGACAACATCACCAGCAGCGCGCGTTGGCGGTCCAGAAGCGGGCTGAAGTGCCGCAGCAGCAGCGCCGGGCCGATGGCATTGGCGGTGAAGGTGGCCAGCAACTGGGCGGCGTTCAGGTCGCCCAGCTTCTTCTCGGGCTGGAACCCCGGGCCATGCAGCAGGCCGGCGGCGTTGATCAGCAGGTGGAAGCGCCCGCCGGTCGACAGTGCCGCGGCGGCCGCGGCCACATTGGCCTCGTCGGCCAGGTCCAGCGGCGGGCTGGATTGCCGATGCAGGCCCACCACCGCGCCGCAGCGCGGATCGGCCTGCAGCGCCTGCAGGAAGGCGGCGCCGATGCCGCCGCGCGCACCCACCACCAGCGCCCGGTAGCCCGGCGGCAGCGAGGCCATCGATACCGGCGCGGCGGCAGTCATGGCGCGGCGTCGCCGCTGTCGGCGTCCTCGGCGGCGGCATCGCGGGCGCGCTGCTGCAGGGTGTCGCGCAGCGGCAGCAGTGCCTCGTCCAGCGCCGGCAGCGTGCTGGTGCGGCCCCAGGTCAGCGCCGGCGGTGGCAGGGTGGTCATGTACGGCGCGCTGAACACCCGGCCCAACTGGCGCTGGTTGATCACCCCGGTCACCACCACGCCGGCCAGCAGCACCGTGCCCAGCGCGGTGTTGATGGCGCCGCCGCGCTGCGGCAGCAACTGGCGCAGGTGGCTGCGCACCACCAGCATGCCCAGCAGCGGCATGCCCCACTGGTGGTAGGCCTGCCACAGCCACGGCCAGCCCAATGCCGCGGCGCCGTTCGGCAGCAGCAGGTCCAGCACCTCATAGGCCAGCAGCCAGGCCAGTGCGATGGCAGCATGGCTGCTGAACTCGAACCCATGGCGGAACAGCTTGGAGCCCAGGGCCCACAGCCCGCACCACACCGCCAGGCCGGTGGGCAGGCCCAGCAGCCAGGGCAGCCACTCGACCAGATCGGCGCCGGGGTCCAGTTGCACCCAGCGGTGCAGCACCTGCACGGCCACCCAGACCGCCAGCATGGCCCACAGCGCCCGGCCAGCCACCGGAGGCTGGGCCAGCGGCCATTCAGGCGCCACCGGCGCGCCGGCCAGGCGCAGCCGCAGCCGCTGGCCGCCGATCGCCAGCATGGCGCCGGCAGCGGGCAGCGGCAGTTGTTCACCTGCGCCCAGCCGGTGCCGGCCCACCTGCAGGCCGTTGCGGCTGTCGCCCACCCGCACCGCGAGTTGGCCGGCGCTGTCCAGCGCCAGCGTGGCGTGGTGCGGCGCCACGTGCGGGTCGTCCAGCACCCAGGTGTTGTCGAGCGCGCGGCCCAGCGTCACCGGCCAGGCGTGCACGTCCAGCGTGCGGCGCGCCCGGCCGTCGCGGTCGAGCAGCTCGATCAGCGCGAGGCGGGTTTCGGGTCGGTCTGCGGGGATGGGGGCGTGGTCGTCCAACCGAAACCCTCCAGGTAGTGGCGCGCCAGGCGCTGCGCGTTGTCAAAGCTCAGCGCCGTGGCGTCCAGCCGGCCTTGCACGCCCAGCCGGCTGCTGTCGAGCGAGGCGGTCAGCACGCTCAGGTCGAACAGCTGCGGCAGCTTCTTGTAGGCCTGCAGGCAGACGATGGCGCGCAGCGGCAGGCCGCCGCCGGCGTGCATGGTGCGCTCGGTGCATTGGGCGGCCACGCGGTGGGCGTCGCGGCGTCCCACCACCTCGTTGCTGAAGCTGTCGTTGTAGCGCTGCTGGAAGCGCAGCGCGCCCAGGCTGCTGCCGTCGTAGGTTTCGTGGCGCACGGTGATGGTGCCGGTGCGCAGGCGTTCGTCGATGAACACCGCGCTGTCCATCGCGCAGTCGCTGCGCTCGAACACCAGGCCGCGGGTGGCCGCCGAGGTGCCGCTGCCCCAGCAGCGGGAGAACGTCTCCATCGGCACCGGGATGCGGTAGCGCAGGTGGCCGGCGGGCCGCCAGGGCTGGGCGATGAACTGGTCGACCAGGCCAGCCTGGTGGGCCAGCAGTTGGCGCTCGATCTCGGCATGCACCGGCTGGGTGATGGGCGCGGCGTTGCGCCCGCGCGCCAGCAGGGCCTGGGCCAGCGCCGCCGGCACCAGGAAGCTGACCTGCTCGCCGTCACGCCGGGCCGCCACGTTCACGCCCACCAGCCGGCCCTGGGCATCCAGCGCCGGACCGCCGCTCATGCCGGCACTCAGTGAACCACCGAAGAACAGCGTGGGCAGGTAATGGCGCTCGGCCAGGCCGTTGTAGGCGCCCTCGGTCACCGCAAACCCGACGTCCAGCGGGTTGCCCAGTGAAAAGATGCGCGCACCCCGCTCGGGCTCGGTGGCCTCTGGCCGGAACGGCACCGCGCCGCGCCCGCGCAAAGGCGCCGGGTCCACCGGCTTGAGCAGGGCCAGGTCGTGCAGCACGTCGAAGGCCAGCAGTTCCAGCGCGCCCTGCTGGCCATCGGGCGTGGCGTAGACCAGCCGGTGGCGCTGCGGCGCCAGCGCGTAGCTGCTGACCACGTGGTAATTGGTGATCAGATGGCCCTCGGTCGTGACCAGGAAGGCCGAGCCCACCGACAACTGGCTGTCCTGTGTCTTGAGCAGGGTGCGCACCTGCAGCAGGCGCGGCCGCATGTCGGCGTAGATGCGCTGACCGGTGCCGGAGACGGCTGCTCCGGCGGGCGCAGAAGCGGCGGCGGCTGTGGCTGTGGCTGCAGGGGTTTCGGCGGCCTGCAGGGCCGTGGCGGCCAACAACCCCAGCCCGAAGGCAATGGCCCGCAGCAAGCGCGGAGCCGGAGAAGGCGGAAACAAGATCACCAAGCGAGTGTAGGGGTGGTCGTCAGGGATTGCCCGGTAGCGGTCATCCGCTTGGCCGCCAGCTTGGCGGCGGCGTTCACACGCTGATACAGATGCCCCCACAGATGAGGGGAGGGTTTTGGCCAGCTGCAGCCGGATTGGTCATCAACGCGGCGAGGCTCAGAAGTATCATTTTTTCAGGCATTTGCCCGGGTCGGTTGGTGCCTGCGTGCTTGTTGCACGTGCATGCCCGGGCGGTGCCATTCGACTGGGGGACGTCATGGGTGATCGCAGGGGTTGGTGGCAACGTTTGGGTCGCAAGGGGCACCCGCGCATGCGTGTCCCCGCCGCACGGGCCGATGGTCCCCGCCCCGATGCCCCGCCCGAGGCGCACCGCCTGGTGTTCGAAAGCCTCGAGCCGCGGCTGCTGCTGTCGGACACGCCCATCCCGCTGCCGGTGTTCGCGCCCAGCGGCAGCCTGGTGGTCAACGTGCATTCGGGTGACCTGAAGGTCGAGACGGTCTACAGCGGCGGCACGCCGCAAATCCGGGTGTGGGACAACACCGTCGGCCTGTCGCTGGGCCAGGTGGCGCTGAACCAGAACGTCAAGATCAGCATCCAGGGGTTGCCCGGCATCGGCGACAAGGTGCAGGTCGACCTGGGCTATGACGACGGCGCACCGGGCACCAACGCCGCCAATGCGTTCGCGGTGATGGTGGAACTCGACGGCGGCACCGACGTGCCGCTGCTCAGCGACGACACCCTCAGCGTGCTCAGCCTCGGGCCGGATGTCTACAACCCCAGCGCCCTGTTCCTGCGCAGCACCGACGACATCGTGTTTGGCAGTGGCGTCGCGGTGTCGGGCGCGCTGAACGTCCAGTCGGACGAGGCCATCACCGTCAATGGCGTGGCCCTGGCGGCGGGCGACATGTATCTGGGTGTGACAAAGGCGGTCACCGACGGCGTGACCCTGCTCGACGGCTTCAACCTGCTGGGCAACGCCACCGGCGGCATCAGCCTCGTCAATGCCAGCCTGACGGCGGCCGACGTGGGCGTGGTGGTGTCCACCAGCGTCAATGTCAGCACGCAGGACGCCAGCTATGCCAGCAACCTGCTGAAGATCGCCTTCGTCCAGACGCAGTCGAACGCGTCGATCAACGTCAGCGGCGCCAGCAGCCTGACGGCCACCGCAGGACGTCTGACGCTGGATGCCCAGTCCAGCGTGACGGCGCGCGCCACCACCCAGCCCGACGCCAGCAGCAACCAGAGCGACAAGGATGCCTCGGTGGCGTCGGCCATCGTCAGCAGCGCGGCCAGCGTCACCGTGGCCGGCAGCAGCAGCCTCAGCGCCAGCGGTGCGCTGGTGCTGCGGGCCGGCAACACCCTGGATGTGGTCACCCTGGCCGACGGCACGGCCGGCGCCAATGGCGGCACCGCCGTGGGCGGCGCCGTGGCGGTGTCGGAACTGGGCGGCGACACCCGGGTGGACGTGCGCGACACGGCCACCCTCAGCGGCGCCAGCGTGGCGGCCACGGCCACCACCGCGCGCACCGTGCACACCACCGCCAAGTCCACCACCGGCGGCGCCACCGCGCCGGGCGCCGGCGCACCCGCCACGCAGGGCCAGACGCAACTGGGTAACAACAACGCCGCCACCGGCGATGGCAGCCTGAACCTGGCCGCCGCGGTGGCCGTCACCCACGTGGGTGGCGACACCATCGCCCGCCTGGCCGGCAGCGCCGTCACCAGCGCGGCGCCGGTGGTGGTCAGCGCCACGGCGTCCACCGCCACGCCGGCAGGCGCGGCGGCCAGCACCGAGGCCGACGGCACCGCAGCGAATGGCAGCCCGGGGGTGGGTGTGGCCGCCGCATTGAGCTTTGCCGACGGCACCACCCGTGCCTCGCTGGGCGATGGCGTGGTGGTGACGGCACCCAGCAGCAGCTTCAGCGCGAGCACCAGCACCGATGCGGCCTTCGGCGCCCGCGCGGTGTCGGGCGCCGGGTCGACCAGCGGCGTGGCCGTGGCCGGCTCGCTGGCGCTGCACGTGGCCGTGCTCCGCACCGAGGCGCTGATCGAAGGCGGCGCCACGGCGTCGTCGACCGGCGCGGTCAGCTTCAACGCCACCAGCAACACCCACCACCAGGCGCGCGCCCTGCCCAAGACCGACGGCGCCACCGGTGAAAGCACCGGCGTGGGCGCTTCGGTGGCGATCCACGTGGTCGACGAGTCCACCCGCGCCCAGGCCGATGCGGGCGCGCGCTTCACCGGCACGTCGCTGTCGCAGACGGCCAACGCCACCGGCGATGTCGACACCGAGGCCCAGGGTGGCGCGTCCGGCGGCACGGCCGTGGCCCCGGTGGTGGCGGTGACGGTGGTGAACACCGACGCCCAGGTGGGCCTGCTGGGTGGCACCCAGACCACGCTGAGCGCCGGCCTCACTGCCGACGCCCGCAGCGCGCTGGACGTGCTGGCCAAGGGCGCCGGCGATGCCGAGGGCAGCGACGATGCCGCAGTGGGCGCCTCGGTGGTGGTGACCCATGTCGCGCCGGTGGTCGAAGCCGTGCTCGATGGCAGCCTGCAGGCCGCCGGCGCCGCGCTGCTGACCACCCGCAACACCGGCCAGACCCGCAGCGAGGCCAAGGCCGCTGCGCGCGGCGCGCAGCAGAACGGCAGCAATGCCGACCAGCAGGGCAATGCCGCGCAGGGCGCGGGCAACAGCGCCGCGGCCACCAACGGCGCCCGCGGCAGCACCGGCACCACGCCATCGGCCAACACCGGCGAAGGGGCGGTCACGGTGGCCGCCGCCATCGCGGTGCACCACCTGGACGCCAACAGCACGGCGCGCGTGGGTTCCGGCGCCAGCATCACGACCGGCGGCCAGTTGTCGCTGCGCAACGCCACCGACATCGACAGCACGGCCGACGCTTCCGGCGTGGCCAGCGCGGGCAGCACCAACGTGGGTGCTGCCGTGGCCATCCACGTGGCCGAGATCGGCAGCAGCGCGCGTGTTGGCGAGGCCACCGTCAGCAGCCAAGGCCTGGCGCTGGGCGCCACCACCGACGGCACCGGCCGCAACACCGTGACGACCGGCGCCACCTCCGGCGCGGCGGGCGGCAACACCAGCGTGGCTGGCGCGCTGGCCATCGGCGTGGGCATCAGCCGCTTCGAGGCCAGCCTGGCGCCGACAGCCGTGGTCAACGCCCACACCGGCGTGGTGACGCTGGAGGCCGAATCGGCCACCGCCGACACGGTGAAGGCGCTGCCCGACGGCGGCGGCGCGGTGGCCGAGAACACCGGCGTGGGTGCATCGGTGGCGATCAACGTGGCCGACCACCTGAGCCGTGCCGAACTGGAGAACGGCGCCAGCCTGGGTGCCAGCGGCGCGCTGACGCTCGACGCCCGCACCGATTCCGCCATCATCACCACTGCCGAGGGCGGCGCCAAGGGCGGCACGGCGGTGGCGCCGGTGGTGGCCGTCACCGTGGCCAACCAGGACAGCATCGCCCGCGTGGGCACTGGCAGCCTGGTGAACGCGGCCGGCGCCATCACCATCGGCAGCCAACTCGACAGCACCAACACCACCCAGGCCGAAGGCAAGGCCGAAGGCGCCAAGGACGCCGCCGTGGGCGCGGCGATTGCCGTCAACATCGAGAACGACAAATCGCTGGCCAGCAGCGCCCGCAGCCTGCAGAGCAGCGGCGCCATCGGCATCAGCGCCGGCAGCACGGCGTCCAGCAAGGCCAGCGCCAAGGCCAGCGCCGTGGGCGGCAAGGAAGACGACAGCAACAGCGCCGCCGACGACAAGGCGGTGGACGACCAGAACGCCACCGCCCGCAACAGCGGCAATGCCGCGGCCGGCACCGCCGGCGCACGCGATGCCAGCAGCAGCCAGGCCACACCGTCGGCGCAGGGCACGGGCGGGGGCACCGTCAGCGTGGCCGCCGCCGTGGCGGTGAACGTGGCCCAGGCCACCGGCCGGGCCACGGCCGGTGGCGGCGCGCTGACGGCGGCCGGTGCCGTCAGCATCGACAGCCAAACCGACACCGACGCCAGCGCCGTGGCCGACGGCGCCAGCCGCGCCAAGGATGCGGCCAACCCCAACGACACCGGCGTGGGCGTGGGCGTGGCGGTGAACGTCGGCCTCAACACCAATGAAGCGCGCCTGCTGGGCGATGCGGTGGTGGCCAGCCAGGGCGTGAACCTGCGGGCCGGCATGGGCACCGGTGCGTCCAGCGCGGGCACCCACACCAACGCGGCCACCGCCAAGAGCGGTGCAGGCGGCGCCAAGACCGGCATCGCCGGCTCCCTGGCGGTGAACGTGGCGGTCGACCGCACCACGGCCGAGATCGCCACCGGCGCCAGCGTGGACGCCGGCAGCGGCGCCAGCACCGTCACCGCCAAGTCGGTGCACGCCGACAGCGCCAGCGCCACGCCGGGCGATTCCGGCGTGCAGGCCGATGCCAAGAACACCGGCGTGGGCGCGTCGGTCGCTGTCAACGTGCCCGACGTGATCGCCAGGGCCGAGATTGCCGATGGTGCAGTGCTGTCGCGCAGTGGCGCGCTCACCGTCAGCGCGACGCTGGAGAACACCATCGCCACCACCGCCGAGGGCGGCGCCAAGGGCGAGACCGCCGTGGCACCAGTGGTGGCCGTCACCGTGGCCAACCAGGATGCCGTGGCCCGCATTGGCAGCGGTGCCGCCACCGCGGCCACCGGCCAGGTGAACGTGGCGTCGAGCCTGAAGTCGACCAACACGACCAAGGCCGAGGGCAAGGCCGAAGGCAGCAAGGACGCGGCCGTGGGCGCGGCCATCGCCGTGAATGTGGAGCGCGACCGCAGCAGTGCGACGGTCAACCGCGCGCTGAGCCAGACCACCGGCGTGGCGGTCACCGCCAGCAGCCAGGCGGCCAGCACCGCCAGCGCCAAGGCCAGCGCCGTCGGCGGCAAGGAAGACGACAGCAACTCAGCCAGCGACGACAAGGCGGTGGACGACCAGAACGCCGCGGCGCGTGGCACCGGCGACAGCGCGGCTGCCGCAGGCGGCGCGCGCAACAGCAGCAGCTCGCAGGCCACGCCGTCGGCGCAGGGCACGGGCGGCGGCACGGTGAGCGTGGCCGCCGCGGTGGCCGTGAACATCGCCCACGCCACCAGCAGCGCCAGCGTGGGCGGCGGCAACATCGCCTCCAGCGGCGCCGTGCGCGTGACCAGCAGCGCCGACCACGATGCCAAGGCCACGGCCGACGGCAGCACCCGGGCCAAGGACGCCGAGAACCCCAACGACACCGGCGTGGGCGTGGCGGTGGCGGTGAACGTGGGCCTCAGCACGAACGAGGCACGCGTGCTGGGCACGTCCAGCATCACCAGCCAGGGGCTGACGGTGTCGGCCGGCATGCCTGCGGACGCCACCCACACCACCGCGGCCGAGGCCAAGAGCGGTGCCGGCGGCGCCAAGACCGGCATCGCCGGCTCTCTGGCAGTGAACGTGGCGGTGGACCGCACCACCGCCGAGGTGGCCACCGGCGCCACGGTCAACGCCGGCACCGGCGCCAGCAGCATCGCCGCGCGCACCGTGCATGCCGACAGCGCCAAGGCCACGCCGGCCAGCGACGCCGGCCCGCAGGTCGAAGCCAAGGACACCGGCGTGGGTGCGTCGGTGGCGGTGAACGTGCCCGACCTGATCGCGCGTGCCGAGATCGCCAACGGCGCCACGCTCAGCAGCAGCGGCGCGCTCAGCGTCACGTCGGCGCTGGAGAACACCATCGTCACCACCGCGCAGGGCGGTGCCAAGGGCGGCACGGCGGTGGCGCCGGTGGTGGCCGTCACCGTGGCCAACCAGGACAGCATCGCCCGCATCGGCACCGGCACGCTGCTGCAGGCCGCTGGTGACCTGACCGTGGCCGCTGACCTGCGGTCCACCAACAACAGCACCGCCAAGGGCAAGGCCGAGGGCAGCAAGGACGCCGCCGTGGGCGCGGCCGTCACCGTCAATGTCGAGCTGGACAAGGCCGACGCCGAGCTGGCGCGGTCGGTCACCGGCACCGGGGCGGTCAGCGTGGCCGGCACCAGCCGCGTCAGCACCACCGCCAAGGCCGAGGCCAGCGCCGTGGGCGGCGAGCAGGACGACGGCACCAAGGGCTCGGGCGACGACGACGGCGTGAACAAGAAGACGGCTGCCGGGCGTGGCCTGGGCAATTCGGCCGCGGGCTCCGGCGGTGCACGCAACGCGGACAGCGCGGCGGCCACGCCGTCGGCCGGTGTGGCCAGCACCGACAGCGCCAGCGGCGAGGATGGCAGCAGCGAGACGGTGAGCGTGGCTGCCGCTGTGGCCGTCAACATCACCGAGGCCACCAGCCGGGCGCGCATCACCGCCGGCACGGTCACGTCGCCCACCGGCACTGTGTCGGTGCAGTCCAGCGCCAACACCGATGCCCAGGCCGTGGCTGACGGCAGCGCCACCACCGGCGACGGCGGCGATGCCGTGGGCGCCGCCGTGGCCATCAACGTGGCCAACACGGTCAACCAGGCGCAGGTGGCCTCGGGCGTGGCCATCGTGGCCGACGGGCTGCAGATCGGCGCCATGGTCACCGATGTGGCCGGCGACACCACCCACACCACGCTGGCCAGCGCCAAGAGCGGCGCCGGCGGCGGTGACGTGGGCGTGGCCGGCTCGGTGGCGGTCAACGTGGTGAACGAGGACACGCTGGCGCAGCTGGCCACAGGCGCCACGGCCACGCTGTCGGGTGCCGATTCAGGCGGCGCGCTGCGCGTGACCACAGCATCGACCAGCAGTGATTCGGCCCTGGCCAAGCCCGAGAACGAGGGCGCCCAGGCCGGCGGCAGCGACGTGGGCGTGGGCGCGTCGGTGGGCGTCAGCATCATCGACCGCAACCAGGACGCCACCTTGGATGATGGCGCGCAGGTCAGCGGCAATGTGTCGGCCTTCACCGTCAGCGCCAACGGCCAGCACACCATCGTCACCGACACCGAGAACGGCGCCAAGGGCGGCACCGGCGTGGGCGTGGCAGCGGCCGTGACCGTGGCCACCAACAACACCCACGCGCACGCTGGCACGGCCAGCGGCACGCTGGTGGTGGCGGGCGACGCCGCCGTGCGCGCGGCGCGCGTGGAGCAGGTGACAGCCAGTGCCAAGGCCGAGGCCGCAGGCAAGGACACGGCCGTGGGCGCGTCGGTGGTGGTCACCGTGATCGACGGCGATGCCAGCGCGTTGCTGGAGCGCAACCTCACGGTCGGCGGCTCGGCCGATGTGTCGTCGGCCGCCACGGTGCTGGCCACCGGCACGGCCAAGGCCAGCGCGGCGGGCAATTCCAGCGGCGGGCGCAGCTCCGACAAGGAAGCGAACAACCAGCTCAACAACAACCCCAACAACGGCGGCGACCGCAGCCTGCCCAAGGCGCAGGACCAGGTCGACAGCAGCAACACCCAGGCCAAGAGCGAAAGCGGCGGCAGTGGCTCGTCGGGCACCGGCGTGGCCGCGGCCCTGGTGGTGCAGGTGCTGGTGATGGACAACACGGCCGCCGTGGGCAACGGCGTGCAACTGCAGGCCGGCGGTGCCGTCACCGTCGACGCGCAGGCCGACTACGGCACCGTCACCCAGGCCTTCGGCGATGCCATTGACATCGCCCAGAAGACCAACGTCGGCGCGGCCGTCGGCCTGAACGTGGTCGATGCCAGCAACGTGGCCCAGGTGGGCAGCGGGGCCGACGTGCGCGGCACCTCGGTGCTGGTGCGTGCCGACCGGCCGGGTGATGCCGGCGCGCATGAATTCCGCGCCTGGGGCCTGGCGGCCGCGGGCGGCAAGGACACCGGCGTGGCCGGCAGCGTGGCCATCAACGTGGTGACGCTGGACACCGCCGCCAGCGTCGGCAGCGGCGCCACCGTGGTGGCCACCGCCGGCAATCTGGACCTGGTGGCCGACCAGCGCACCGGCATCCAGACCGTGGCCGGCGCGGCCGGCCTGTCGACCGGCGGCACTGGTGTGGGCGCCTCGGTGGGTCTGAACATCGCCGTTGAGCGCACCAACGCCACCGTGGGCAGCAATGCCCGCCTGGTTGCCGCCGGCACCACCACCGTGGGCGCGGACGCGGCCCTGCTGCCGCTGACGATCGACCTGCCCGACCCGCTGCCCGATGTGACGGTGAGCAACCTGTCGATCTCGGGCGGCATCTCCACCGACGGTGGCGCTGGTGCCGGGTCGGCCGCGGTCAACGTCTACGACCTGGACACCGTGGCGCGCCTGGACGACGGCGTCAGCATCAATGCGCCCGTGCTGGGCGTGGTGGCCGGTGCGGCGCAGGACGTGGACGTGCACGCCCGCAGCAAGACGCAGATCGAAGGCGGCGCTGGCGCAGGCGGCATCTCGATCGGCAACGCCGGCGTGGGCATCGGCCTGGACGTGAGCATCGTCATCGAGGACACCCAGACCCTGCTGGGAACCGGCGTGAACGTGCGCGCGGCGCGCGACATCGCCATCGGTGCGGCCAGCGACCATGACTTCACCAGCGTGGCGGCCACCGCCGGCGTGTCGACCGACGGCACCGGCGTGGGCGGCAGCGTGACGGTCTATGTGGTGACCAATGCCACCGAGGCCATCAGCCAGGGCGGCGCCGGGTCGGCGCTGCTGGCCGGCGGCGGCCTGCAGGTGACGGCTGACGCACCCCTGAACCTGACCCAGATCGCCGGGGCGCTGGCCTACGGCAATTCGGCCGGCGTGGGCATCAGCAGCACGGTGCTGGTGCACAACGACCGCACCCAGGCCCTGGTGGGGCCGGGCACCGCCATCGCGGCCGGCAGCACGGCCGGTGTGGACGTGGCCGCCAACTCCAGCGAACACCTGGTCACCATCGCCGTGGGCGGTGGTGCGTCCAGCAGCGCGGCCGTGGCCGGCTCGGTGGTGGTGAACGTGCTGAACGAGACCACCAAGGCCCGCGTGGACGACAGTGCCACCTTTGCGGTGGGCACCCCGTCGGGCGCCAGCCACGCCGATTTCCGCATCCGCAGCCGCGACACCACCGACATCGTGTCGGTGGCCGGCTCGGTGGCCGCGTCCAGCAGCGTGGGCGTGGGCCTGGGGGCGGTGGTCAACACCATCAACAAGACCACCGATGCGCGCATGGGCTCGGGGGTCACCGGCCTGGCCGACGGCAACCTGGTGATCACTGCCACCGGCGACGAAGACATCTCCACCGTGGCCGCCGGCGTGGCGGCCAGCTCGTCGGTGGGCGTGGCCGCCGACGCCAACGTGCAGGTGGTCAACACCACCACCCGCGCCATCCTGGGCGACGACCCGACCGATGCCAAGGCCGGCGCCGGCGCCGGCCATGTGCATGCCGAGGGCAGCGTGGTGGTGGCCGCCGATGCGCACACCGAGATCGACCTGATCACCGGCTCGGTGGGCGCCTCCGGCTCCGCCGGCGTGGGTGCGGCCGTCGGTGTCGTCACCGCCAACAAGACCACGCTGGCCCTGGTGGGCGAGGGTGCCCGCGTGACGGCTGACGGCCTGCGCGCAGGCCTGGTGGTGCAGGACGGCGGCATCGGGGTCGACTACGACGCCGCCACCACGATGAACCCGTCCGGCGTGCCCAATGCCGCGGCCGGCCAGCGTGGTGATGCCTCCGCGTTCGAGGTGGGCACGCCCACCCACAACAGCCAGGACGGCAAGGGCAACACCAGCACCGACGGCAGCTTCAGCGGCGACCGCGCTGCCGAGGCCACCACCCGCAGCGGCTTCCAGGGCCTGGCGGTCACCGCCACCAACCGCGACGACATCGAGACCTACGCTGTCTCGCTGGGTGCCGGCACGGCCGGCATCGGCGTCAGCTCGGCCACCAACGTGGTCAGCACGGCCACCCAGGCCAGCATCGGCGCGGGTGCCAATGTCAATGCCGACACCAGCGGCGCCGGCGCAGGCCAGAGCGTGCTGGTGGGGGCAGGCAATGACTTCTCGCACGTGGCTGTGGCGGCCGCGGCGGGCTTCGGCTCGGTGGGCATCGCCCCCGGCGTGGATGTCAGCGTCATCGGCCACGACACCAGCGCCAGCATCGGCGGCACGGCCAGCGTGAACGCGCGTGACGACGTGGTGGTGCAGGCCACCAACCAGGACCACCTGCTGCTGATCGCCGCCGGCGTGGCCGGCGGCGCGGTGGGCGTGGGCGGTGCCGTCAACGTGCTGGTGCTCGACAACAACACGGCGGCCACCATTGGTGCTGCGGCGCGGGTGCTGGCCGGTGGCGACGTGGGCGTGCTGTCGCGCGACGACACCGATGTGAACCTGATCGCCGGCGCCGCGGCTGGCGGCACCGTGGGCATTGGTGCGTCCGTGGGGGTGATGAGCATCACCAAGCGCACCGATGCCGGCATCCTCACCGGTGCCAGCGTGGACGCCAAGGGCGCCGGCATCGGCCTGCCCGGGCAACTGAGCGGCACCGTGGGTGCAGCAGGCCTGGGCGAGGCCGAGCGCCATGGCGTGGTGGTGCAGAGCCGGTCGAGCGAGACCTTCTTCCACCTGGATGTGGCGGTGGGCGCCGGCTACGTGGGCGTGGCCGGTGCGGTGGGCGTGACCCTGCTCGATTCCGACACCACCGCCGTCATCGGCGCCAACACCCGAATCAACCGCAGCAACGGCAACGCCGGGGCCGATGCGAGCCAGGGCGTGTACGTCACGGCAGCCAACAGTGCCAGCGGCACGCACTTCAGCGGGGCGGCGGCAGGCGGCTTCGTGGGCGTGGGCGCGGCCGTGCAGGTGGGCAGCCTGAAGAACGACACCGCAGCGCGCATCCTCGGCAATGCCGATGTGGCGGCGCGGGGCGACGTGGCCGTCAACGGCCTGTCGCGCATCGACCTGGACGCGCTCACCATCTCGGGCGCGGGTGGCTTCGTCGGCGTGGCCGGCGCGATCACCGTGTGGTCGGTGGGCACCGGCATCGAGCGCGGCTACCAGAACGACCAGGGCAACTCGGCCGACAGCCTCAGCATCAACGGCGGCACCGGCGACCAGGACGCCGCTGCCCAGGCCAGCGCGGGCAAGGCCCAGGTGGGCAGTGTGCTCAGTGGCTTTGCCGGCGGCACCGCCGGCAGCGGCCAGCAGCGGGTGAAGGACCGCGCCGGCGCGGCCAGCACGCTGGTCAATGGCTCCGGCCCCAGCCAGGCCGAATGGCTGGCGCAGATCAACGCCGCCAACCCGGCCCAGGGCACCGAGGCCACGGTGGCTGCAGGCACCACCATCGCTGCCGGTGGCGGCATCACGGTGAGCGCGCGGCAGTGGGCCGACATCGACTTCCTGGTGGGGGCGGTGGGCGTGGGCGCCGGCGGTGCCGGTGTGGGCGTGGGTGTGTTCTCCACCGCGCTGAACACCAACGCCTTCGCGGCCGGCACCTACACCGCCGGCGGCACACTGGGGGTCAACTCACGCCTGGACGCCACGATTGATGCCGACGCCTTTGCCGGCGCCGGCGGCGTGGTGGGCCTGGGTGCGGCCGTGTCGGTGCTGTCCGACAGCAGCAACCAGCAAAGCGCCCTGGGTGATGGCGTGCGTATCAAGGGCGCCGCCCAGGTGGACGTGACGGCCACCTCCAACCGCACCATCAACCTCAGCACCGGCCAGGGCAGCGTGGGCGGCGTGGCCGCCGGCGCCAGCTTCACCCGGCTGACCAGCGACGGCCAGGTCACCGCCGACGTGGGCAACGGTGCCCGCATCGGCCAGGATGTCGGTTTCACCGTCGGCAACCTCAACGTCAATGCCACTGCCAACATCGATGCCGATGCCACCACCGTGGCGGTGGCGGCGGGCGCCGTGGCCATCAGCGCCAACTTCGCCTTCGTGGACGTGACACCCACGCTGCGCGCCGGCACCGGCGAGCAGGCGCTGATCCAGCTGAGCGGCAACGCCACGGTGGACGCGGTGTCCACCGGCAAGGCCGATGCCTCGGTGGTCACCGTCACCGCCGGTGCGGGCAGCACCGGCGCCAGCATCGCGTCGGCCGAGTTCTCGCCCACGGTGCAGGCGCTGGTGGGCGCCACCTCGGTGCTGAACGCCGGCGGCCTGCTGCGGGTGCAGGCCCGCAACAACCACAGCGGGCTCAATCCGCTGGCCAACCGGGGCGCCATCGCCAACGCGCAGGCACCGGGCTTCGGCGGCTTCACCGGCATTGGCGCCGTGCCCACGGCCGATGCCAATGCCAACCTGCTGGCCCGCATCGGGTCGGGCTCGCAGGTGTCGTCGGGTGGCACGCTCAGCGTGCTGGCCTACAACAGCAATGAGGCGCGGGCCGATGCCAACGCCCTGTCCATCGGCGGCGTGGCCTTCGGCGTCAGCGTCGGCACCGCGCGTGCCAACGGCAGCACCGACGCCGAGCTGCTGGGCGGCGTGTCCGATTCCGACGCCATCACGGTGCGCGCCCAGGCGCGCAACCTGGCCGACGTGGATGCCGACGCCTCCGGCGGCGGCCTGGCGTCCACCAATGGCGCCAGCAGCGATGCGCAGGCCAACGGTGCGGTGCGCACCCGGGTGGGTGTGGACGCGCAGGACGCCACGCTGAACGCCAGCGGCAGCATCTCCATCGAGAGCAAGAGCAGCGCCGACGCCACGGCCGACACCTTCGGCCTGTCGGTCGGCTTCAGCAGCGCCGTTGGCGTGATGGTGGCCATGGCCGAAGCCAACGGCGACGTGCGCAACACCGTCACCGGCAACACGGCGCTGCTGTCGGGCTCCGGGGTGCAGATCCGGGCGCTCCACAACCAGAATGGCGAAGACGTGCGCGCCACGGCTGACGCCGCCGGCGCCGGCCTGGGCCTGGTGGTCAACGGCACGGTGGTCGACGCCGAGTCCATGGGCGGCGCCCAGAGCCTGGTCGGCAACAACACCCGCATCGCCGGCGGTACCGGTGCCGTCGTGGTGGAAGGCCTGTCGACCAACACCGCCGTGGCCACCGGCTGGGCCACGTCGATCAGCGGCACCGCGGGCATCGGCGGCGTGCTGGCCGACGCCCAGACGGGCGGCACCACCGCCGCGGTGAGCGGTGCCGACACCACCGGCGCCTCGCTGCAGGTGCTGGCCCGGGCCGAGCAGGACGCGGTGGCCGACGCCACTGGCGCCACTGGTGGCCTGGTGGCAGGCGTCACCGGTGCCGTGGCGGTCAGCCAGGCCACGCCCACCGTCAACGCCGGCATCGGCGACGGGGCGCAGGTCACTGTCAGCGGCCCGGCCAGCGTCGTGGCCGAGACCATCGCCGATGCGGACGGCACCGCCAAGGGCGTGTCGGTCGGCGGCGCGCTCGCGGCCGGCATGTCGGTGGCCGATGTCGACCTGAACCCCACCATGACCAACCGCATCGGCAGCGGTGCAAGCATCACCACCACCGGCGCAGCATCCGACCTGACCGTGGGCATGCGGGTGAACAACGGCGCGTCCAACGCCGGCGGCGCCACGGCCACGGCCACGGCGTCGTCGGGCAGCGTTGGTGCGGCAGGCAGCGGCACCGACGCGGATGCATCGGTGGTCTACAACATGCTGCAGAGCACCGGCAGCAACGTCACCCTGCAGGCCGCGCGTGATCTCCAGGTCGACCTGCGGGTGGGCAACCATGTGGAAGCCGAAGCCCGCAACACCGCGGTGGCCATCGGGCTGGCCATCGGCGGCGCCGACGCCGACGCCCGGGTGTCGGGCAGCGCCACCAGCGACTTCACCAGCGCCAGCGGCGGCGCGGGCCGCCAGATCAATGTTGACGGCACGGCCAGCCACATCGTCGACGCCAACGCGTTTGCGGGCGGCGGCGGCGTGTTGAGCGGGCAGTTCACCGGCGCCAATGCCAGCTTCACGCCCACGCTGGGCATGGACCTGGGCAGCGGCACCCTGAACGCCGGCGCCGGCGCCACCGTGGCCATGGTGTCCACCGCCGACACCACCGCCACCGCCACCGGCATGCAGGCCGGCGGCGCCAACATCGGCAGTTCCACGGCCACGGCCACGATGAGCCCCACGGTGTTCGCCGAAACCGGCAACCAGCAGCTCACCGCGGGTGGCGACATCTTGGTGGTGTCCCGCCACAACCACAACGGCACCGCCGCCACTGGCCAGGACACCAAGGCCTCGGCCTCGTCGTCGGCGGGCGGCCTGCTGCTCGCGGCCGTGGGTGCCAGTGCCGATGCCAATGCGGCGGCCGTGGTCACCGCCAAGGTGGGTGCCGGCAGCCGGCTCTCTGCCGGCGGGGCCCTGCAGGTGCTGGCCGATGGCGCCAACCTGGCCACCGGTACCACCTGGGGCGTGGGCTTCTCGGGTCTGATCGGCTTCGGCCTGTCCAACAGCAGCGCCATCGTCGGCGGCAGCACCACGGCCGACCTGCGTGGCGGCGTGGCCGGCAGCGACTTCGTCACCGTGCGGGCGCAGGGCAAGACCACCGCCGTGGCCGATGGCAATGCATCGGCCGCCGGCGGCCTGGGCGGCGCCAGTGGCGGCTCGGTCACGGCACGCTCGAACAGCGGCGTGATGGCCAGCCTGGGTGACGAGGCGGTGGCCAGCACCCTCAGCAGCAGCGGTGCCATCACCGTCGACGCTGTCTCCAATGCCGACGCCGACGCCACGGCCAAGGCGTTCTCGTTTGGCCTGGGCGGTGCGTTCGGCTTCATGGCCGCCACCGCCGAGATCGCCCCGGCCGTGACGGCCGAGGTGCGCGGCACCACCAGTGCCACCGGCAATGGTGTGACCGTGCGCGCTCGCCACAACCAGGCTGGCGAGCAGGCCCGTGCGCAGGCCGATGCCGGCGGCGTGAGCGCCGGTGTCGCCATCGGCGGCGCCAGCACCGACACCACCGCCGCGGCCAACACCCGGGCACTGACCAGCAATGCCAGCGCGCTGCATGGCGGCAGCGGCAGCGTGCTGGTGCGCGCCGATGCCGACAACCTGGCCGACAGCCTCAGCAAGAGCACCAATGGCGCGCTGGGCGTGTCCGCCGGCCTGGTGACGGCCAGGGTGCGTTCGGGCGGCGTGACCGAGGCCACCAGCGGTGCCGACGTGACCGGCGCCAGCTACAGCGTACTGTCGCAGGCCACACAGGATGCCGGCGCCCAGGCCACCGGCGCTGCCGGCGGCCTGCTGGCCGCCGGCACGGGTGCGGGCGTGACCACGACGGTGAACCCGGACGTGCGCGTGGGGCTGGGCGCTGGCGCCGTGATCGACGTGGCCCAGGGCATCCTGGTGCAGGGCCATGCCACCACCGACGCCGACGGCACGGCCGAGGGCGTGTCGGTGTCGGCGGGTTACTCGCTGGGGGTGTCCAGGGCCGACGTGACGCTGGCACCGACGATGAAGCTCACCGTGGGCAGCAACGTCGATGCCACGGCCCGGTCGGCCAACACCGGCGACATCCGCTTCAACCTGCTGCACAACGGCGGCTCGGCCCAGGCTGGCGGCGCCACGGCCACGGCCTTTTCAGGTGCCGGCGGCATTGCGGGCGGTGGCGGGGCCGATGCCAAGGCCACCGTCAACTACGACATCACCCAGACGGGTGGCAGCGGCGTGCGCCTGAATGCAGGCCGCGACACGGTGTTCAGCACCCAGGTGGGCAGCCACGCTGAAAGCAGCGGCGATGCGCGCGGCTTCGGCGCCGTGGCGGGCCTGGGCTTTGCGGGGGCGACCACCGCGGTGGGCGGCAAGATCGATGCCGTGCTGGGTGGCGTGGGTGGCAGCACCGGGCAGGATTTCGTGCTCGAGACGGTGACCAGCCACGAGGTGGATGCCACCTCGCGGGCATCGGCGCTGGGCGGGCTGGTCAGCGGGCAGGTGAACGGGGCCACCGCCACCTTCAACCCCAGCATCACGGCCAACCTGGGCGGCGGCGGTGCCGCCAATGCCCTGACCGTGGGCCGCAACATGACAGTGGAGGCACGCTCGGTCGCCGACACCACCGCCACGGCGTCGGGCATCGCGCTGCTCGGCCTGGCCAGCATGGGCGGGTCGGTGGCCACTGCCACGATGAACCCGACCATCAGTGCGCTCACCGGCAACCAGGTGGCCACGGCCGGCAACGGCAGCATCCTGATCCGCGCCAGCCACAACCACGACGGCTTCAACCCCACCGGCCAGAACACCGTGGCCACGGCGCGCGCGTCGTCCGGCGGCACCCTGGTGGGCGTGTCCGGTGCGGCCAGCACCGCCAATGCCAATGCCAGCACCACGGCGCGCAGCGGCGCAGGCAGCGTGCTCACCTCGGGCGGGGCGTTGCGCGTCCAGGCCGATGCAGCCAACCTGGCCGATGCCAGCACCAGCGGCGTGACGATCGGCCTGGTGGTCGCGGCCGGCTCGTCGTCAGCCACCGCCAATGCCAATGGCGGCACCACGGCTGAGCTGTCTGGCGGCTCGGCCGGCAGCAGCCACGTCGACGTGCGGGCCCTGGCCCGCAACCTGGCCGATGCACAGGCCAATGCCTCCGGCGGCGGCCTGGGCGTGGGCGTCAACAGCGCCGATGCACGGGCCAAGGCCAATGGCAACGTGACTGCCGGCGCGGGCAACGGCAGTTCGGCCAGCACCGTCGCCAGTTTGGGTGCCATCCAGATCGGGGCCGAATCGCAGGCCGATGCCACCGCCACCGCCAAGGGCCTGACCCTGGGCCTGCTTGGCGCCGTGGGCCTGATGTCGGCGAACGCCGAGGTGGCCCCCACGGTCACCAACCTGGTGCAGGGCACCACCACGCTCAGCGGGCAGGGCGTGTCGGTCACGGCCAAGCACAACCAGGGCGGCCAGCGGGCACTGGCCAAGGCCGACAGCTCGGGCGTTGGCCTCGGCGTCAGCGTGGCGGGCGCCACGGCGGTGGGCAGCGCAGCAGCCAACACCCGGGCCGAAACCCAGGGCAACGCCACCCTGAACGCCGGTGCCGGCCAGGCCGTGGTTCGCGCCGATGCCGACAACCGCGTGGTGGCCGACGGCACCAGCCTGAGTGTGGGCCTGGGCCTGGGTGCGCGCGGCTCGATGGCAGCCACCGGCACGTCCGCAGGCAGCACCGTCGCCACCAGTGCGGCCGATGTCACCGGCGCCGGCCTGCAGGTGCGGGCCGATGCCGACCAGGATTCCAACGTCACCACGTCGTCCGCGGCGGGCGGCCTGATCGCCGCCAGCGCAGGCGCCCGGTCCACCAGCGCTGTCACGCCTACCGTCACTGCAGGCATCGGCGCCGGTGCGGTCGTCAACGTCAACGGCGCAGTGCAGGTGGGTTCGGCGGCCCGTACCCAGGCGTCAGGCATTGCCGATGGTGTGCAGTTCTCCGCTGGTGTCGGCGCGGGCGGCTCGGTCGCTGATGTCGACCTGAACCCGACCATGACCACCACCGTGGGCAATGGCGCCCGCATCACCACGACCGGCGGCAATGGCAACGTGACGCTGTCGCTGGCGCTCAATGGCGGCCAGGCCAGCCAGGGTGGCGCCACGGCGCGCACCACGGCGGCTGCCGGATCGGCCATCTCGGTGAGCGGCACCAACTCGAATGCGGCCGTCAACGCCAACCTCACCAACAACACCGGCAGCGGGGTCCAGTTCAACACCTCGGGCAGCGTGCGCTTCGACACCCAAGCGGGTGCCAAGACCACTGCAGTGGCCGACAGCCTGAATGGCGCGCTGGTGGGCGCAGGTGGCAAGGCCTTGTCCAGCAGCACCATCGGCGGCACGGTCAATGCCGTCACCGGCGCCATCAGCGGCACCGTGGGTGGCGATCTGCAGGTGACCAGCCAGACCGACTTCCGCGCCGATGCGGATTCCGACGCTGCATCCATCGGCCTGCTGGGCTCGGGCGGCAGCAACACCGCCACGGCCACGGTCACGCCGGTCATCAGCGCTGGCATCGGCGGGGGCGGGTCGATCCGTGCCACGCAGGACGTGGTCATCCGCAACGTGTCGCTCGGCGATGCCGATGCGCGGGCAGAGGGCATCAGCATCAGCGGCGCCGCGTCGTTCGGTGGCAGCGACGCCACGGCCCGTGTGCGGCCCGACATGGACACCGTGATCGGCGCGGCTGACGTGACGGCCGGCCGCCATGTCGACGTGCTGGCCAGCCACAACCACAACGGCGCGGGTGCCAACGGCCTGGACGCGGTAGCCCATGCCAATGCGTCGGGCGGGTCTGCCTTCTTCAGCGGCATGGGCGCAGTGGCCTTGTCGCAGGCGTCGGCCGACATGAACACCAACATCGGCGGCAACGGCGCCGACATCACCGCCGAATCCGGCGACCTCCGCATCGTCACCCGCTCGGGCAACCTGGCCAGCACCACCGGCTACGGCATCAGCATCGGCGGCATCGCCGGCGTGGGCAATGTGCGCGCCGATGCCATCGCCGGCGGCACGCTGACCAACGCCACCACCAATGCCTACACCAAGGACAGCCAACTGACCACGGTGGCGGGTGGCACCAGCCTGTCGGCTGGTGGCGACGTGACGGTGGACAACATCACCGCCCAGAGCGCGACGTCGGCCAACACCGCACCGGCCGGTGGCCTGATCGGCGTGTCGGCCAACGACGGCAGCGCGGTGCTGACGCGCAACCTCGTCACCCAGACCCTGGGCAGCGGCATCTCGGCCGACGGCAACATCCGCATCGGGGCCGGTTCCACCGGCGGCGCCACCTCCACGTCTGAGGCGGTGGTCTTCGGCCTGGTGGCGGCCGTCGGCAAGGCCGATGCCAATGCCCAGGTGACGCCCACGGTGACGGCCAACGCCGGCGGTGTGCTCGATGCCGGTGGCCGCATCACCATCCAGGCCGCGCACGATGGCACGCAGGGCGCTACGGCGCTGGGCGAAGCGGGCGGCGCCAGCGGTTTTGCGTCGATCAACGGCGCCGACGTGCGCGCCGGCTCGGCCGCGGCCGTCAGTGCCGCCATCCTGAACGGCGCTTCGGTGCATGCCGACGGCGGCACCGAAGTGCTGTCGGCCGTGTCCGACAAGGCCAATGCCCATGCCGACGGCACGGCGCTGAGCTTGGGCGTGGCCGTGGGCGCGTCCAAGGCGGTGGCCGATGCCAATTCCAGCAGCAAGGCCAGCGTGGGCAATGCGTCGGTGACCGGTGCCAGCCTCACGGTCGACGCCACCGGCGGCGGCCGTGGCAAGGCCCTGGCCGAGGCGGCGACCGGCGGCCTGCTGGTGGCCGTCAGCGGCAGTGAGCCCATCGTCACCGTCAACCCCACCATCACGGCCGAGGTGGCCGGTGGTGCGGTGGTCAACGTGGGCGGCAACGTGGCGCTGCGCGCCAGCGGCAATGCCGAGGGCGACGGCAACGCCGAGGGCCGGGCGTTCTCGGGCCTGGGCTCGGTGCGCGATTCCACTGCCCGGGTCAATGTCAACCCGCAGGTGCGGTCTGACGTGCTGGGCGGCGCCCAGATCACCGCCGGCGGCAGCGTCGAGGTGGTGGCCCGCCAGGGCCAGACCGTCAGCGCAGACGACACCAGCTTCGGCGCTGGCGGCGTCAACACCGGCAGCAATGTCATCACGCTCAACGGCGCGCATGGCCTGGTGACGGGCGACACCATCACCTACAACCGTGGCAACGACGCCAACACGGCCGTGGGCGGCTTGGAAGAAGGGCGCAACTACCAGGTGATCCTGGTGCCCGACAGCACCACGGCAGTGAAGCTGGGTGCAGTGTTCGCCGCCACCACGGTGGACGCCACCAAGGACGAAATCCTCTTCGAGATCGAGCACGGCTTCCAGGAAGGCCAGCGCGTCACCTACCAAAGCGCGGGCAACGCCGCGATCAGCGGCCTGGTCGATGGCCAGCAGTACTTCGTGCGTGTGGTCGACGCGCAGACCATCAAGCTGGCCAACAGCGCCTCGGCGGCCACCAGTTCCCCCCGGGTGTTCCTGAGCAGTGCCGTGACGCCGGCCACCGACCGCATCACCGTCAGCGGCCATGGCTTTGCCGACGGCCAGGGCGTGACCTACCGCACCGGCGGCGTCGAGCAGTTCAGTGGCTCGGCGGTGGACGCGCTGTTCAACCGCATCGCGCTGTCGAGCCACGGCTTCAACACCGGTGACCAGGTGCGCTACGGTCTGCGCGATCTGGTGATCGAGAACCCGAATGTGCCGCCCGCAGCACTGCCCGGCCTGGCGGCCGACGGCGTGTACTTCGTGATCCGGGTCGATGCGAACACCATCGCGCTGGCGGCGTCGGCGGCCGACGCCACCAACGGCGCGGCCATCGACATCGGCAACACCACCGAAAGCCAGGCCAGCGGCCATGTGCTGACCCGGGTGGGTGCTGCACCGCTGTCGGGCCTGACCGGCGGCAACACCTACTACGTCAAGCGCATCGACGCCGACGTGTTCCAGCTGTCGGCCACGGCCGGCGGCGCGGCCATCGACATCGGCGCGGGCGGCGGCAAGCACACCATCGGCACCGAGGGCATCGAGCTGTCGGGCGCCGGTGTCACCGGTCGCCACCAGCTGGAACTGGACATCACCAGCGCCGGCACCGGCAACGGCCACCTGCTGCTGGGTGCCGGCGGCGCGCGGCAACTGGTGGGCTCGGCGGTGGACAACGGCGTGTCGGGCGCGCAGGCCTCGGGCTCGGTGGGCTCGCTGTTCCTGGGCATCGGCGGCTCGGCCGCCACGGCCAACGTCACCGCCCAGGCCAGGGCCCTGGTGGGCGACAACAGCCGGGTGACGGCGGGCGGTGACATCACGCTCGACGCCTTCTCGGCCGCCAATGCGGCGGCCACCGGCGGCAGCGTCAGCGGCGCCTTCATCGCCGTGGGCCAGACGGATGTGAACGTCAACACCACCCAGACGGTGCAGGCCCAGGCCGGCACCGGTGCCCAGCTGAATGCGGGCGGCTCGGTGCTGGTGCAATCCAAGAGCACCCAGAACGGCACGGTCGACGGCAACTCCAGGGGCGGTGGCGCGTTCGACTTCTCGTTCGTGGCTGGCGGTGCCGATCTCAATCACACGACCACGGCCGGTCTGGGCAACGGTGCCAGCATCCAGGCGGCCCGCAACGTCACCATCGCGGCCGAGGCCCGCTTCGACGGCGACGTGTATGGCAAGGCGTCCAGCGGCGGCCTGTATGCCGATTCCGACACCGACATGCACTGGACGGTGGGCTCGGCCGGTGACCGGCAGCAGACCCAGGTGAACCTGGGCAACAACGCCCGCGTGAGCGCGGGGGACGATGTCACGCTCGACGCCAGCGTCACCCGGGCGAAGAGCCGTGTCACCGCCGATTCCTACTCGGCTGCCGTTGGCGCCAACCCCGATGCCACGGCGCGCAGCCTGCTGTTCTCGGACGCCTTGGTCAATGTGCGCAGCGGCGCGGTGGTCAGCTCGCTGGAGAACATCCGCCTGCAGACCTTGCACACCGGCCTGAACAGCTACACCTATGCCGAAGGCGAGGCCGACGCGGCCGGTGGCGACACCGACGCCGTCTCGCGGGCCGAGCAGCGCACCATCTCGCGCGTGGATGCCGAGGCCGGCGCCCTGTTCGACACCCATGCGCTGGACGTGCAGGCCGAGGTGGGCAGCCGCAGCATCGAAGGCCGGGTCAACAAGGACGGCGCCTGGATCGACGGCGGCGACGAGATCGGCACGCGTGAGCACACCTGGAACCAGAACATCCGCTTCAACGCCGATGCGCGGCTGTCGTCTGGCCCCAACCCGGTGTTGCTGGTCGACCCGTCGGGCAACGTGGTGACGGCACAGAACGTGTCGGTCACCAACACCGCCGGCAAGGTGATCGTCAACGACATCCTGAACGACGACATCGGCACGGCCACCTTCCGCGCCAACGGCGTCTACAACACCGACCCGTTCAACGTCGACATCCAGCCCGGCACCATCGAGGGCACGCAGTCCACCTTCACCTTCGTGCACACCTACGGGCGTGTGACGCTGACCAACCAGTCGGCCAAGGACCTGCAGATCAGCAACATCGCGCCGGTCAACACCACGGCCAGCCCGCAGGTCAAGATCGACGTCGACAACGTCAGCGGCCCGGCTGGCGACCCGACGCCGTTCGAATTCGACATCCGCCACAGCTTCGGCCCCACCGAGCTGCTGATCCGCAACACGCATGCCTCGGCAGCGCCCGACATCCTGCTGGCCGGCACCATCAACAACCCGCTGGGGTCGACGCTGATCGCCAACGTCAGCGGCGACATCCTCAACCACCTGGGCAACGGCCTGGTGCGCAGCAACACGGCCGACTTGAGCGCCGGTGGCAGCATCGGCCTGCTGAGCGACCGGGTGAAGGTGGAACTGGTGCAGAGCGCGGGCCGCGAGGCCTTCCTCACCACCCAGTCCGGCGGTGACACCGTGCTGGGCATCCGCGGCTTGCTGCGCGACCCGGCGGCCACGGGCTTCACGCTGCGCCTGGGCGACATGTCGTCTGGCGGCCGGCTCGACCTGCAGCTGCACCAGGCGCTGCGCCAGGTCAACGTGAGCGGTGTGCCCGCGCCCTACCAGGTGCAGGTGCAGATCACCGCGGCATCGCAGGGCATGGACCTCGGCACCACGTCCTGGACCCGCCACTTCCGGCCCGACGAAGCCGGCGGCGCGCTGGTCGAGTTCCCTGTCGGCTACTTCGGCACCGGCAACGAGGCGCTGGCGTCGACCACCAGCCTGGGCCAGCTGACCGCCGCCACCGACCTGCTGGTGGTGGCCGACACGCCGGCCGCGCGCATGGACCTGTTCCAGCGCAACACCTGGATCGCCGGGGCCAACGCCCTGGTGCGCACCAACGGCGACATCACCCTGCCCAGCACGGTGCAGGCCGGCACCGGCAGCCTGCAGGTGCAGAGCCTGGATGCGTCGGTGCAGGCCGACCACCTGATCGCCGGCGGCGACGTCACCGTCACGGCTGCACTTGACCTGTCCCGCGTGCTGGCCAGCTATGTTCACACCTGGATCAACCTCTACACCAACAACGTGTTCACGGCCGGCGGCAATCTGCTGGCCAGCGCCGGGCGTGATCTGACCCTGACGCGCATCGCGCAGGCAGGCAACACCGCGAACCTGCGCGCCGGTGCACAGCTGGTGGCGCCGGCGTCGGTGTGGGCACAGGGCGGCACCGCATTCCTCACCAGCACCGGCGGTTCGGTGCAGTTCGACCACGTGGTGGCCGGCGCCAATGTCGACGTGCGTGCGCTGCAGGGCGCCATCTCCAATGTCACCAGCGGACTGACCGGCGCGCGCCTGGCACTGAACGCCGGCCACATGGTGTGGGCCGGCGATGCCGTCGGCCTGCGCGCCGGGCTGGACATCAGCCTGCCGCGGCCGGTGTATGCCGACCTGGGCGCGGTCACCATCACCAGCACGGGCGGCAGCATCTTCCTGGCCGACGTGGAGGCTGCACAGAACAACGTGGTGCTCAGCGCCACGGCCGGCGAGATCCAGGAGATCGGCGCCGATGCGGCCAGCGACATCCGGGGCGTGAACCTGCGGATGGCGGCCGGCACCGGCATCGGCACCAGCGCCAATGCGATCGAGATCGATTCATCCCGCCCCGTCACCGGCACGCTGTCTGCGCAGGCCGACGGCAGCATCTACCTCACCGAGACGGTGGGCAACCTGAACCTGGACGAAGTGCGGTCGCGCACCGCCGATGTGGTGCTGACCGTGCAGACCGGTGATCTGCTCGACCACTTTGCCGACGCGGATGCCGATGTCATCGGCAACAACCTGAGCCTGACCGCCAGCGGCAGCATCGGCGGCGACTACAACGATGTCGAGATCGACAGCGCCCACAGCGCCGCCGGCCTCGTCAATGCCAGCGGCAACGCCGGCGTGCAACTGACCGAGGTGGTGCAGGCCCTGGCCGTGGCCAGCGTGGTCAGCAGCGCAGGCCATGTGCGCCTGAGCACCCGCGACAGCCAGGCCGCTGGTGAACACCTGTTGGTGGGGGCGGGCCGCCTGGTGCAGGCCGGCAAGAGCATCACCCTGAATGCCAGCGACGACCTGCAACTGGACGGCAGCGTGTCGGCCGGCGAACGCCTGTTCCTCGCGGTCGACTTCCACAGCGCCGACGCTGCCGGTGGCACCGCCACCGTGGGCGCGTTGGTCAACGGCGACCGGCCCGAGCTGGTGGGCGACGAAGGCGCGGACGTGCTCGACGTGTCGGCCAGCAGCCGGGCCTGGACGGTGGACGGCCGGGGCGGCAACGACACCATCACCGGCGGCCGCGCCGCAGACGACCTGTACGGCGGCGACGGCGTGGACACCATCACCGGCGGCGATGGGGACGACCTGATCGTGGCCGGTGCCGGCGCGGGCGGCACGCTCAGCGGCGGCGCGGGGCATGACCGCATCTTCGGCAGCGACGAAGGCCGCAACCCGGTGGTGGGCGGTGCGCCCGGGCTGGGCGACACCATCACCGGTGGCACGGGCAATGACCAGATCTGGGCCCTGGGCGGTGCTGACGACATCGACGCCGGCACCGGTGACGACTTTGTCGACGCCGGCTCCGGCGACGACACGGTGCAGGGCGGCAGTGGCGCCGACCGGTTGGTTGGTGGCCGCGGCCATGACCGCCTGTTCGGCCACGCGGCCGACGGCCTGACCGACCAGCCCATCGACGACGCTGCGACCGATCGCCTCTGGGGCGAGCAGGGCGACGACGAACTGCATGGCAACGGCGGTGCCGACCTGATCGACGGCGGCTTCGGTGCTGACCGCCTCTACGGCGGCGCCGGCAACGACGAGCTGCGCCAGGGCCCGGGCCAGGGTGGCCTGATCGAGGGCGGCGACGGCGACGACCTGCTGGTGGGCGCCGACGACGGCAGCGACATCCTGCGTGGTGGCGCCGGCCGCGACCGGCTGCAGGGCCTGGCCGGCAATGACCAGCTGGACGGCGGTGCCGATGACGACACGCTGGAGGGCGGTGCCGGCGACGACCTGCTCGAAGGCGCCGCAGGCGTCGACTTGCTGGTGGGCGGTGCCGACCACGACCGGCTGTACGGCCATGCCGTCGGCGCGGCGGGCGACGACAACGCCGCCGACCACCTGTATGGCGACTTCGGCAGCAATGCCAACGAGGCCGGATCCGGCCGCGACCAGTTGTTCGGCCAGGGCGGCAATGACCTGCTGTTCGGCGAAGGTGGCGACGACCTGATCGAGGCCAGCGCCGGCATCTCGGTGGCCGAGACCGGTGGCGGCAGCAGCAACCTGGTCGACTTCGGCGGCGGTGGCGACACCGCCAGCTTCGGCGGGGCCGTGCCCGCCACGCCGGCGCCGGCGGCATTGCCGCTGGATGACACCAGCCCGCGCGCCCAGGGCAGCCTGCCCGAGGGCGTGGTGGGCGCCGGCCGCTGGGCCGACCTGAACGGCAGCGCGCTCGACAGCGCCGCGCTGCGCGGCCTGTCCGGCGACACCGGCCTGTCGCAGGACGCCAGCGTGGCCGTCGGCAGTGACGGCAGCCGGTACGTGGCCTGGAGCGACAGCCGCAACGGCGCCACCGAGGTCTATCTGGCGCGCCATGACGGCACGCAGTGGGTGCCACTGGGTGGCAGCGCCAGCCAGGGCGGCGTGTCGGCCAGCCCGGATGCCGCCTCGTCCCAACCCAGCCTGGCCATCGATGGCACAGGTGCGCCTGTCGTGGCCTGGACCGAGACCCTGGCCAGCAGCAGCCGCGAGCTGCGGGTGGCGCGCTGGGATGGCGCTGCCTGGCAGTCGATCGGTGGCGGTGCCAGCACATCGGCCGGCGTGCAGCAGGCCAAGCTGGTGAACACCACCGCCGGCCTGGCCCTGGTGTGGACCGATGACGCAACGGGCAGCACCCGCATCCACGCCCGGCTGTTCAGCGCCGGCGCCTGGATCAACCTGGGTACCCAAGGCGCGGCCGGCCTGGCCGCGGGCAGTGCCGTGCGCGACCTCAGCGTCGCCAGCGCTGGCAGCAGCGTAGCGGTGGCCTGGTCGGCCGTGCAGCCGGGCGGCACGGCCCGCCAGGTCTATGTGACCGAATACATCCAGACCGGCGCAGCCGGTGTGGGCAACTGGGCTGGCCGCGCCGGATCGGCCGCCGGCAGCGGCGTCAGTGGCCATGCGGCCGTTCTGTCTGCCACGGGCCTGGCCACCAGCTTCCATGCCCAGCCCAGCGTGGCCTACCTGGGCGGGTCGCTCTTCGTCGCCTGGCAGGCCTTCCAGGACACGGCCGCGTCGGTGGCCGTGGCCGAGCTCACGGCCGGCGGGCAACTGCTGGTGCGTGACCTGATCGAGGACAACAGCCGCCCCGGCCAGCCACAGCTGGCCGCCAACGGCAGCGCCATGCGCCTGCTGTGGGTGGACACCCCGCTGGCCGATGCCGACAGCGCCATCTTCGAGCGGCAGTGGAATGCCACCACCCAGCGCTTCGTCGAGGCCCTGCCGGGCCAGGCCAGTGCGGGTGGCATCTCGGCCACCGGCGGCGATGCCCAGCAACTGGCCTTGGCCATCGACGACGCCGGCCGCGCCGTGCTGGCCTGGACCGACCGCAGCGTGGGCGGCGCCACTGCGTCGCCCGAGATCCTGGTGCGCGCCGATGCGGCGCCATTCAACCGGGTGTTCACCGCCACGCCGGGCAACACCGTGCAGGCCATCCTGGACGCCAACAACCTGGGCGCGGGCGATGTGATCGTGGTCACCGGCATCCAGGCCGGCTTCGTCATCGGCGTCGGCGATGCCGGCGTGGCCGTCTGGGGCGCACCGGGCAGCCGCATCACCGGGGCGGTCAGCGTGGCTGCCAGCAACGTCAGCCTGCAGGGCCTGACGCTGCAGGCCGGCCTGGGCATCAGCGGCGACAGCGTGTCGCTGACCGATGCCAGCGTCAGCGGCATGCTCAGCCTGACGGCCGGGCAGGGCGCACGCCTGCTGGGCAACCAGTTGCAGGGCGTGGAGATCGCCGCCGGCGTGCAGGACGCCAGCCTGCGCTTGAACACCATCACCAGCAGCGGCGTGGGCCTGGCCGTCAACGGCGGCACCGGCCTCAGCCTGCGCGACAACACCATCAGCAGCGGCAGCGGCGCCCTGCGCATCGCCGCAGTGGCCAGTGGCCGCATCGACGGCAACAGCTTGGCGTCGGGCACCACCGGCCTGGACCTGCTGGCCACGTTCGACGGCGTGATCGGCGCCAACCGCATCCAGGGCACCAGCCTGGGCGTCAACCACGCGGCCGCCAACCAGCTGGCCGGCAACACCATCACCGGCAGCGCAGTCGGCCTGCGCACGGCGCTGGGCGGTGCCGACGCGCTGGGCACGGTGGGGGCGTCGCTCGCCCGGCCCAACGTGATCGAGGGCAACACCACCGGCGTGCAGCTGGTGGGCTCGGCGCTGATGCAGGGCCAGACGGTGCGCAACAACACCACCGGCGTCACCGGCGCCGGCCAGCTGGGTGGCGCAGCACTGGCGCAGGCCAACCTGATCGAGGGCAATGCCACCGGTGTGTCGGCCTTCACCGGCACCATCCAGTTCAACCGCTTTTCGGCCAACGGCACCGCAGTGGTGGCCACCAGCGAGCAGCGCATCCTGCACAACGTCTTCGACCGCAACACCACGCTGGGGGTGTCGATCATCGGTGCCACCGATGTGCGGATCTTCAACAACACCTTCTACGCGCTCACCGGCGACAACATCCGCGTCAGCGGCAACGCCAAGGAGATCGAGGCCCAGAACAACATCCTCTGGGCCGAGGGTGGCTACAACTTCCACATCGCCAACGACAGCCGCTACGGCTGGTTCAGCGACTACAACAACCTCTACACCGCCGGCAGCGGCAAGCTGGGCTTCTGGGCCAAGGACTTCCTCGACATCGTCGACTGGCAGGCCGACCTGAACCGCTTCGATCTGCATTCGTTCGGCGCCGCCGTGGTCAACCCGCGCTGGGCCGAGCCGGCCTTCGTCAGCCTGCTGAACAACGACTTCCGCCTGCGTGACCCGGTCGCGCTGCAGCGCTTCAGCAGCCCGGGCGTGGACGCCGGCAACGTGCTGATGGACAACGGCCGACCGGTGGGCGACGTGAACCTGCTGGCCAACCCGGGCTTCGAAGGCTCGTTGGCCGGCTGGGAAGTGAACGCTGGTGCCAGCAGCTACACGCCCACTGGCGCAGCACCGGCCGCCTATGCAGGCAGCCAGTTCTTCTTTGCTGGCGGCGTGGCCGGCGGCTTTGCGCGCCAGACCTTCACCCTGGCACAGCTGGGCATCACCGCCACGCAGGCCGATGCGCAGGACACCGAGCTGCTGTTCGGCGCCCGCGTCCGCCTGGGCGTGGAAACGCCGGTCGACACCGCCGAGGTGCAGCTGACCTTCCGCAACGCCGGTGGCGACGTGATCGCCACCGCCGTGGCCCAGGCCACCGGTGCCACCAACCGCTGGGAGCTGGTGGGCCAGCGCGCGTCCGTGCCCTTCGGCACCCGCTCCGTCGAATTTGTCATCAAGACCAACCGCCTCACCGGCGGCAATGCCGACGGCTACTTCGACCAGGCCTTCCTGGTCCGCAGCAGCGAGAACCAGGCCAGTGACCTGGGCGCCTACGGCCATGCCGACACCGACGCACCGGTGGCCGGCAGCCCGCGCATCAACCTGCGCTCGCCCGACCTGTACACCGACTGGGAGAAGTTCAAGCCGCTCGAGATCACCTGGGAGACCTTCGGCAACGCCGACGACTCACCGGTGCGCATCGACGTGTACCAGGACACGCCCGACGGCCCGGCCTGGCGCGCCCAGGTGGTGGCGGCCACGCCCGATTCAGGCCGCTACACCTGGATCCCCGGCAACAGCGGCGTCGACTTCGGCACCGATGGCCTGCGCATCCAGGTCAGCCTGGTCAGCAACCTGGCCGTGCATGACCGCAGCCAGGAACCGTTCAGCGTGCCGGTGGACGGGCTGGACTACTACGTCAACGACGACAGCACGGCGGGCGACGAGTACACCACCGCCGTCGGCAGCAACCGCAACACCGGCAAGACGGCCGACGCCCCCAAGCCCGGCCTGGCCAACCTGTTCCGCACCTACGACCTGCAGGCCGGCGCCACGCTGCGGGTCGACACCGGCAACTACGCGGCCCTGGAGTCGCTCACATTGTCAGGTAGCACGCAGCGCGGCTTCGGCATCGACGAAGGCTTCGTGATGACCGGCCCGACGCAGGAAGGGCACCTGGCGTCGCTGTTCCCGCTGGTGGCCAATGAGCGCAGCTGGGCCCTGCTGGACCTGTCGGACACCGACTTCGTCAGCATCAGCAACCTGCAACTGCGCGATGCGCAGCGCGGCCTGCTGGTCAGCGGCGGCGCCGAGGCGATGGACCTGGACTTCATCGAGTCCTTCGGCCACACCAACGAAGGCATCTGGGCCAACGTCAGCTCGCCGCTGGCCACCTGGACCGGCCTGACGGTGCGAGGCAACGCGCAGACCGGCCTCTATGTCCAGGGCTCGCTCGGCGGCATCGACCAGCTCATCGCCACTGGCAACCGCGGCCAGGGTGGCCTGTATGCCGAAGGCAGCCTGGGCTTCCTGACCAACAGCCAGCTGACCGCCAACGTGGGCAACGGCGCGTACTTCTACTACCCGGGCGCCACGCGGGTGCAGGGCAACCTGTTCCAGGGCAACACCGGAGTCGGCCTGCTGTTCTACGTGGGCGGCAGCAGCCAGGCCCTGGTGGGCGGCACCAACCTGTCGGCCGGGCTGGGCAACCGATTCCTGGGCAACGGCAACGGCGGCGCCAGCTTCAGCGGTAATGCGCTGGTGGTGGGCAATGCCGCCAGCGGTAATCTGGGCAATGGCAACTACGGCATCGCGCTCAGCGGCGGCGAGGCGCGGCAGAACGTGGTGCACGGCAACGCGAACGGCCTGTCCCTGTCGAGTGCCACCGGCACCGACAACCGCGTCTACGGCAACAGCGCGTACGGCATCTGGGGCTCCACGGCCACGATCCGCGGCAACACCGTCTACAACAACGCGGTGGGTGTCTATGCCCAGGGCAACTCGGTGCTGCGCAGCAACCTGGTGTACGCCAGCACCTCGGTCGGCGTGCAACTCAACGGCAGCAGCCCGCAGCTCATCGGCAACACGGTCCACCAGACCGCTGGCGATGCGGTGCAGCTCTACGGCTCTGCTGGCAATGCCCGCATCCTCAACAACATCCTGTGGGCGGGCACCGCTGGCGAGGCGCTGAACATCGACGCCAATTCGCAGAACGGCTTCGTCTCCAACTTCAACATCTTCCAGGGGGCGGTGGGCTTCTGGCAGGGCACCCAGCGTTCCACGCTGACCGCCTGGCGCCAGGCCAACTTCCAGGACCTGGACAGCCTGGACATCAACCCGCTGTTCGTCGACATCGACGGCGCCGACGGCGTGCTGGGCGCCGCAGGCACCAACGATGGCCGCGACGACAGCTTCCACCTGCAGAGCAGGCAGGGCAGCTTCAAGAACGCTTCGCTGGCGCCGGTGCTGGGCGCTGGTGGCCTGCCTGAACTGCTGGTGCCCACGCTGTCAGCCGATGCCGCCGATGCGCCCGGCATCGACCGTGGCGCGCTCGACCAGCCTTTTGACCTGGAGCCGGCGCCGCGTGGCGGCTACGTCAACATCGGCAGCGACGGCAACACGGCCTATGCGTCACTCAGCCCGGCCGTGTATGTGCGGGTGATGACACCCAACGGCGGCGAAACCGTGGCCGAGGGTGAACTGTTCAATGTGCGCTGGCGCGCCGATGGCTTTGCCGGCAACGTCAACCTCGACCTGTCGACCGACGGGGTGGTGTGGCAACCCCTGGCCGCCAATGAGGTGAACGACGGCCTGTATGCCTGGACACCGGCCACCGGCGCCGTCCCCGGCGGCAACTACCTGCTGCGCGTCAGCGCGGCGGCGCAGCCGGCCGTGTTCGACGTGTCGGACGCACCGTTCCGCCTGGCGTCCACGGTGTCGGTGTTCTATGTCAACGACGGTTCGACCGTCGGCGACGAATACACCACCGCGGTCGGAAACGACAGCAACGACGGCCGCAGTGCCGACAAGCCCAAGGCATCGCTGCAGGCGCTGCTGAACGCCTACGACTTCAAGCAGGGCGACCTGATCCTGATCGACGCGGGCACCTACAACGCCAGCACCAACATCGTGGTCGATGCGCAGGACAGCGGCGTCACCATCCGCGGTGCGGTCAACAACGCGTCGGTACTGAACCGCGGCAACACCAACTCGGGCCAGTACGCCTTCCTGCTGGGCACCAATGCCACCAACGTGACGCTGGACCGCGTCACCCTCACCGGTGGCAGCTATGGCTTCGTGGTGCTCGACAACTCGGGCGCGCACCGGTTCACGCTCAGCCGGTCCGAGGTGGTCGGCAACACCGTGTCGGGCGTGTGGATCGGCCAGAACATCGATGACGGCAAGGTGCTGGGCAACACCATCCACGACACCGGCAACAGCCAGGGCATCTACACGGCCTATGCCACCCGGCTGGTGATCGACGGAAACCATGTCTACAACATGTCCACCGGCATCTACAGCTACTCGGCTGGTGACGAGGCGAACGATGGGGTCACCATCACCAACAACCGCATCCATGACGTCAGCAACGGCATCACGGCCTACTACGAAGGTGTGGTGCGCGGCAATGTGATCTGGTCGGCCAGCAGCCAGGGCATCACCGGCACGTCGATTGCCGAGTTGTCCGGCAACACGGTGTGGGGCAGCGCCACCGGCATCGCCTTCTCCGGCAATGCCATCGAGAACAATATCCTCTATGCCAACAACGTGGGCCTGTCGTTCAGCAGCGGCGTGGCCTCGGGCAACCGCATCTATGGCAATGCCCTGGGTGTCGACAGCAACGGCAGCAGCCTGCTGCGCAACAACCTGATCTGGGACAACACCAACGCCGTGCGGATGAACGGCGGCTACAACGGCACCGAGCAGCAGGGCATCGCCAACAACACCATCGTGCAGAGCGGCGGCACGGCCATCCTGGTCGACGGGGCGAGCAACGCACGCATCAGCTCCAGCATCCTCGACCTGCGGGCCGGTGCCATCGGCATATCGGTCTCCACCAACAGCCAGAACGGCTACAACAGCGACTACAACCTGTTCAACCAGGCGCCCGGCACGACGCTGGTGCGCTGGGAGAACCGCAACTTCGACAGCCGCCCCGACTGGGTCTACGAAACCGGCTTCGACCTGCACAGCCGGGTGGCCGCCCCCAGCTATCTCGACGCCAATGGCGCCGACAACGTGAGCGGCTGGTCCACGGCCCCTGTGGGCGCCGCGCGCGTGCTGGACGACGGCGACGCAGGTGTGGTGCTGTCCGGCACCTGGACGACGGTGGTTTCCGGCCTGGGCGGCGACCGCCGCGAGGCCAACGGCTTCGTCACGGGCACCGGCAGCAACACCGCCAGCTACACCTTCACCGGCCTGGTGGCTGGCACCTACAGCGTGGCCGCCACCTGGAATGCCACCAGCGGCAACACCAGCAACGCGCTGTACACGTTCTCCGACGGTGCGCACACGATTGGCAATCGGGTGGAGGACGTGCGCATCAATCAGCAAGGCCTGCCGGCCGACTTTGCGGCCGACGGCGCCAACTGGCGCAATCTGGCCACGGTGGTCCTCACCGGCGACACCCTGACGGTGCGCCTCAGCGATGTGGGCGCCTACGGCAAGATCGTGGCCGATGGCCTGCGCCTGCAGCGCATCGAGGGCGACCGCGGGGCCGATGACGACTTCCGCCTGCAGGTGGGATCCGCCGGCGTGGACGGCGGCGACCCCGCGCTGGCCTACCTGCTGGAGCCGCTGCCCAGCGGCGCCCGCATCGACCAGGGCGCCTTCGGCAACACGCCGGACGCCACCGCCAGCCCCGACCCGCTGATCCAGGTGACCGGCCCGGCCGGCTTCGCCAAGCTGACCGTGGGCACGCCGGTGACGGTGGAGTGGCGCACGGCCGGCCTGCTGCCGACCGAGCCGGTGCTGCTGGTCAATGCCGGCAACACCGGCCCGGTGGCAGACGGTGCGCTGGGCCAGTGGCAGCGCAACGTCCACCAGACGCAGGGAACCAGCCATTCCAGCTTCACCGAACCGGTGGATGTCAGCGGCGTCACCAACCCGGCGCCGCAGAGCGTGTACCAGAGCTTCAGCTACGGCAGTGGCACCAATGGCCAGGGCATGGGCTGGGACGTGCCGGTGGCCGACGGCCAGTATCTGGTGCGTCTGCACTTCGCCGAGGACTACATCTACGCCTACAACGGCCTGCGTCAGTTCGACATCGTGTTCAACGGCACCACGGTGCAGAGCAAGTTCGACATCCGCGCCGAGGCCGGCGCCGTGCGCAAGGCCGTGATCAAGGAGTTCAACGTCACGGCCACGGGCGGCAGCGGCATCAGCCTCGACCTGCTGACCAACTCGACCACCGGCTGGGGCCCCGAGATCAGCGCGTTCGAGATTCTGCGCGTGGTGCCCGGCGGCGACAGCGGCACCCGCGTCAACCTGGAAGCCAGCCTCGACAACGGCCTGACCTGGCAACCGATCGCCACCAATCTGGCGATGGACCGCTTCGGCGGCGGCCGCGCGCAGTGGACGCCCGATGTGGCCACCGCGGGCAACACTGCGCTGATCCGCGCCATGGCCGTGGCGGCCGACGGCAGCACGCGCGCCGCCGACACCTCGGACGAGCCGTTCCTGATCGCCAACGCCGGCAAGGTGTACTACGTCAACGACGGCACCACCGCCGGCGACGAATACACCACCGCCGTGGGCGACAACGCCAACAGCGGCAAGGACGCGGCCCGCCCCATGGCCAGCCTGTCGGCGCTGTTCCGCGCCTACGACATCAACCCGGGTGACACGGTGTACGTCGACACCGGGCGCTACAACCTGATCACCAACTTCACCCTGGTGGCGGGCGATTCGGGCGTGCGCATCGTCGGATCGGTCAATGGCGACAGCGAACTCTTCCGCGGCAACACCAACGGCAGCCAGCACGCCATGGTGCTGGCCGGCGCCACCGACGTCACCATCGAGAACCTGAAGCTCAGCGGCGGCCAGTGGGGCTTCGTCGTCAACGATGAAAGCGGCTCGCACCGCTACACGCTGCGTAACACCGAGGTGGTCGGCAACACCAGCGGCGGCCTGTACCTGGGCAGCAACGTCGACGACGGTCTCGTGGTGGGCAACACGGTGCACGACAACGGCGGCCCCGGCATCAACGCCTCATACACCACCCGGCTGCGCGTCACCGGCAACGAGATCTACAACCAGAGCACCGGCATCTACACCTACAGCAGCGGCAACGAGGCCGGCGACGGCCCGTTGATCGAGGCTAACCGCGTGCATGACGTCTCCACCGGCATCAGCGTGAACTACGAGGCCGTCGCCCGGGGCAACACGGTGTGGGCAGCGACCACCGGCATCAGCGGTGTCGATGCGCGCATCGAGGGCAACACCGTCTGGCAGAGCGGCACGGGCATCTCGGGAAGCCAGCATGAAGTCGTGGGCAACAGCGTCTACGGCAACACCGTTGGCATCGACATCTCCAGTTCCACGGTGTGGGACAACCGGGTGTACGACAACACCGTCGGCATCGACCAAGGCGGCAGCAGCTTGGTGCGCAACAACGTGCTGTGGGGCAACGGTACCGCGGCGCGCATCAGTAGCAACTTCACAGGCGACGATCGCCAGGGCTTCTACAACAACACCATCCATCAGGTGGGCGGCCGCGGTGTGGACGTGCAGGCCAATGCCTCCAACGTGCGCCTGCGCAACAACATCTTCGACGTGGTCGATGGCACGGCCATCCAGGTCTCGGCCTCGGCCGAGCGCGGCTTCTCCAGCGACTACAACCTGTTCAACGGCAGCGCCCCGACCGACTTCGTCGGCATCAACTGGGAGGCCACCGACTTCAGCAACCTGCTGACCTGGCGCTTCGAGACGGGCAACGACATCCACAGCCAGGTGGCCCCGGTGCAGTTCGTCGACGCCGACGGCACCGACGGCGTGCTGGGCTATTCTGCCGGCGCCGTCGGCGCACCGGTGGTGCTGGACGACGGCGACATCGGTGTCGTCTGCAGTGGCACCTGGACCACGATCACCACCGCTGGTTCGGGCGCGGGCAATGACCGGCGTGAGGCGGGCGGCAATGTCACCGGCACCGGTGCCAACACCGTCTCCTACACCTTCACCGGCCTGGCGGCGGGCACTTACCAGATTGCGGCCACCTGGGCGCATGCGGTGAATGGCGGCTATGCCAGCAATGCGCTGTACCAGGTGTACGACGGCGCCCCGGTGGCCGAGAACCTGCTGCGCAGCACGCGCACCGGCCAGAACTCGGTGTCCAACGACTTCACCGCCGACGGCCGCGGCTGGCGCAACCTGCCCACCGTGGTCATCACCGGCGACACCCTGACGGTGCGGCTGCTCGACCAGCAGTACGGCAAGGTCACGGCCGATGCCATCCGCATCCAGCGGGTGCAGGGCGACACCGGGCGCGATGACGACTTCCGCTTGGTGGCCGGGTCGCCCGGCGTGGACGCCGGCGATCCGAGCTTCCAGTTCGTGCGCGAGCCGCTGGCCAACGGTGCCCGCATCGACGTGGGTGCCTACGGCAACACGCCGCAGGCCACGGCCAGCCCGGCGCCGCTGATCCAGGTCAGCGGCCCGGACGGCCATGCCAAGCTGCAGGTTGGCAAGGCCACGCCCGTCACCTGGCACACCGCGGGGCTGGTGGCTACCGAGCCGGTGCTGCTGATCAATGCCGGCACCACCGGTCCGGTGGACGGCGGCGTGCTGGGCTATTGGCAGCTCAACGCCTTCCAGACGCAGGGCGGTAACCATTCCAGCTTCACCGATCCGGTGGACGTCAGCGGCGTCACCAACCCGGCGCCGCAGGGCGTTTACCAGAGCTTCAGCTACGGCAGTGGCACCAATGGCCAGGGCCTGGGCTGGGACGTGCCGGTGGCCGACGGCCAGTATCTGGTGCGTCTGCACTTCGCCGAGGACTACATCTACGCCTACAACGGCCTGCGTCAGTTCGACATCGTGTTCAACGGCACCACGGTGCAGAGCAAGTTCGACATCCGCGCCGAGGCCGGCGCCGTGCGCAAGGCCGTGGTGAAGGAATTCAATGTGCTGGCCACTGGTGGCAACGGCATCAGCCTCGACCTGCTGACCAATTCGAACACCGGCTGGGGCCCAGAGATCAGCGGCTTCGAGATCCTGCGTGTGGTGCCCGGTGTGACCCCCGGCGCCACGGTTGATGTGCAGGTCAGCCTGGACGACGGTGCGAGTTGGCAGACGGTGGGCACCGGCCTCACGTCCGACCGCTTCGGCAACGGCCTTTTCGACTGGACACCCGACCAGACCACTCCCCTGAGCGCATGCCTCCGCCGTCGCGCCGACATCTCTGCCATCGCC
>JBBAPL010000020.1:0-53253 GCA_040400895.1 Aquabacterium sp. | reverse complement strand
CAATCGTGCCCACGTTGACGTGCGGCTTGGTCCGTTCAAATTTGCCTTTTGCCATGTTGCGCGCTCCTCGCGATCAAACAGGAATGACTGAAAAGTCAGAAAAAACTTGGTGCCCATGGCGGGAATCGGACCCGCGACCTCCCCCTTACCAAGGGGGTGCTCTACCACTGAGCCACATGGGCATCGACACAGGCCTGGGCTGCCACGCAACCCAAGCCGGTGCCGACACGACACCAACACTTCAAACACACCACAACCCGAGCACTGGAGCGGGAAGCGGGAATCGAACCCGCGTCATTAGCTTGGAAGGCTAAGGTTCTACCATTGAACTACTCCCGCGACTTTGACGCTTGCCGTCGCCGGTCTTGCCACTTGCCCATCCAACCTGCAGCAGGCCAGTGTTCGACGCCTGCTGCAGGTTGTTCAAAAAAGTTCGCCTTGGTGGAGGAGGCTGGATTCGAACCAGCGTAGGCGTAAGCCAACAGATTTACAGTCTGCCCCCTTTAGCCACTCGGGCACCCCTCCGCGGCGAACTCGGGACTATAGCAGAAGAGTCGGGGGTAAAACAACTGCTGCGGCACCCGACCGCACAATACATCAGGCCGACCAGTCGATGCCCGGCGCGCCGCAGGCGGCCAGGAAGTCGCGCACCTGGATGAAATGCCCGCAGCCGATGAACGGCACCGGCGGCCGCCGGGCCGACAACGGAGACGGGTGGTTGGCCTGCAGCACCAGGTGCCGGCCACCACCGGCCGCCGCGATCAACCCGGCCTTGGCCTGGGCAAACGCACCCCACAACAGGTAGACCTTGTCGCCGGAGTCGGCCGCCGTGGCCTGGATCAGCGCATCGGTCAGGGCTTCCCAGCCGCGGCCGGCATGCGCGGCCGGATGACCGTCCTCGACGGTCAACACGGTGTTGAGCAGCAGCACGCCCTGGCGCGCCCAACCGGCCAGGTGACCGTTGGGCGGATGCGGCACGCCCAGGCTGCGCGAGGTCTCGCCCAGCATGTTGCGCAGGCTGGGCGGTGGCTTGACGCCCGCTGGCACCGAGAACGCCAGCCCTTCGGCCTGGCCGGCGCCGTGGTACGGATCCTGCCCGAGCAACACCACGCGCACCTGGGCACGCGGCGTCAGCGCCAGCGCCTGCAGCACGGCACCGGGGTAGATGTGCGCGCCGGCAGCCTGGCGTTGGGCGATGAACTGCTGCAGGCGCTGGCCGTCGGGTGACGCCTGCCAGGTCTGCACCAACGGCGCCCAGTCGGCAGGCGCACGCGCCAGCACCGCAGACAGCGGCTCCGTCAGGGCGTTGGCAGCGGGCTCAACCGGAAACAGCGCCGCCGTGGTGCCTGCGGACGGTTTGGATGCGGCAGCCAAGGCGGACGATCAGCCAAACACCGCGGCCAGCGCTGCGCCGGGGTCGTCGGCGCGCATGAAGGCCTCGCCGACCAGGAAGGCCTGCACGTTGGCGGCGCGCATGCGTTGCACGTCGGCGCGGTTGCCGATGCCGGACTCGGTCACCAGCAGCTTGCCGGCGGGCACCCGGGGCAGCAGGCCCAGCGTGGTGTCGAGCGTCACGTCGAAGGTCTTGAGGTTGCGGTTGTTGATGCCCAGCAGCGGGGTCTGCAACCGCAGGGCGCGGTCGAGTTCATCGCCGTCGTGCACCTCCACCAGCACGTCCAGGCCGTGGTCGGTGGCGCAGGCTTCCAGTTCGGCCATCTGCGCGTCCGACAGGCAGGCGGCGATCAGCAGGATGCAGTCAGCGCCCATGGCGCGGGCTTCCAGCACCTGGTAGGGGTCGACCATGAAGTCCTTGCGCAGCGCCGGCAAGCTGCAGGCGGCGCGGGCCTGGCGCAGGAAGTCGGCATGGCCCTGGAAGAACTGTTCGTCGGTCAGCACGCTGAGGCAGGCAGCACCGTGGCGGGCGTAGCTGGCGGCGATCTCAGCCGGCACGAAGTGCTGCCGGATCACGCCCTTGCTGGGGCTGGCCTTCTTGATCTCGGCGATCACCGCCGGCTGGCCTGCCGCCACCTTGGCGCGCAGCGCGGCGGCAAAGCCGCGCGGGGCCGACTGCGCGGCCGCCAGATCGCGCAGCGCGGCGTCGCTGACCTTGGCGCGGGCCGAAGACACTTCCTGCCACTTGACCGCGACGATCGCATCGAGGATGTTGCTCATGTCGACGCCAGCGCCTTGCTGCGGTCAATGAACTGGTGCATCCGCGCCAGCGCCTGGCCAGAGGCCAGTGCCTCGCGCGCCAGGGCCACGCCGTCGACCATGGTGGCGGCCACGTTGGCGGCGTACAGCGCCACGCCAGCGTTCAGGATGACGATGTCGCGCGCCGGGCCGGGCTCGTTGTGCAGCACCGCCAGCAACAGTGCCTTGCTCTGGTCGACGTTGTCGACCTTCAGCGACCGGCCGCTGGCCATGGTCAGGCCGAAGTCCTCGGGGTGGATCTCGTACTCGCGGATGCCGCCGTCCTTGTACTCACCCACCATGGTGGCCGCGCCCAGCGACACCTCGTCGAGCCCGTCGCGGCCGTACACCACCACCGCATGCTCGGCGCCCAGGCGCTGCAGCGCCCGCACCTGGATGCCCACCAGATCGGGATGGAACACGCCCATCAGGATGTTGGGCGCGTCCGCCGGGTTGGTCAGCGGGCCCAGGATGTTGAAGATGGTGCGCACGCCCAATTCACGCCGCACCGGGCCCACGTTCTTCATGGCCGGGTGGTGGTTGGGCGCAAACATGAAACCGATGCCGGTGTCGGCAATGCAGCGCGAGATGGCCTGCGGCGTCAGCGTCATCGGCACGCCCAGGGCTTCCAGCACGTCGGCGCTGCCGCTCTTGCTGGACACGCTGCGGTTGCCGTGCTTGCTGACGCGCGCGCCGGCCGCCGCCGCCACGAACATGCTGCAGGTGCTGATGTTGAAGGTGTGGGAGCCGTCGCCGCCGGTGCCGACGATGTCGACCAGGTGGGTGCGGTCGGCCACGTCGACCTTGGTGGAGAACTCGCGCATCACCTGCGCGGCGGCGGTGATCTCGCCGATGGTCTCTTTCTTGACGCGCAGGCCGGTCAGCAGCGCGGCCATCATCACCGGCGACATCTCGCCACCCATGATGCGGCGCATCAGCGCCAGCATCTCGTCGTGGAAGATCTCGCGGTGCTCGATGGCGCGGGTCAGGGCTTCGTTGTCGGTGATGGGCATGGGGCGGCCTCTGGGTCGTCAGTCTCTGGGTGTCAATGCAAGGCGGCGCGCAGCACCTGCACGGCCTGGTCGATCTGGGCGGTGGCCACGTCCAGGTGCGTCACCAGCCGCAGGCGCTGGCCGCCGGTGAGCAGCACGCCCTGGGCGGCGGCGCGCTGCACGGCGGCAGCGCCCTGGATGGCGGGCGCCAGGTCGAGGAAGACGATGTTGGTGTCGGGCACCACCACCGCCACGCCGGGCAGGCCGGCCAGGCCTTCGGCCAGGCGGAGGGCGTGGGCATGGTCGTCGGCCAAGCGATTGACATGGTGGGTCAGCGCGTGGTCGGCTGCGGCCGCCAGCACGCCCACCTGGCGCAGGCCGCCGCCCAGCATCTTGCGGTGGCGACGGGCGCGGTCGATCAGGTCAACGCTGCCGACCAGGGCCGAGCCCACCGGCGCACCCAGGCCCTTGCTGAAGCAGACCGAGACGCTGTCGTACAGGCCGGCGATGGCGCGGGCGGCGGCGAACGCATCGCCGCCGTGCTGCGGCGCGCCGGCCACCGCCGCGTTGAACAGCCGCGCGCCGTCCAGGTGGGTGGCCAGGCCGTGTTGGCGCGCCAGCGCGGTGGCCGCCTGCTGCCAGTCCAGTGGCATCACCCGGCCGCCGAAGGTGTTCTCCAGCGCCAGCAGCCGGGTGCGGGCAAAGTGGGCGTCATCGGGCTTGATCGCCGCGGCGATGTCGGCCAGCGCCAGCGTGCCGCCGGCCTGGTGGGCGATGGGCTGCGGCTGGATGCTGCCCAGCACCGCCGCGCCACCGGCTTCGTACTTGTAGGTGTGGGCGTGCTGGCCGACGAGGTATTCGTCCCCGCGGCCGCAATGGGCCATCAGCGCGCACAGGTTGCTCTGCGTGCCGCTGGGCATGAACAGCGCAGCGGGCTTGCCCAGCAGCGCGGCGAGGCGGTCCTGCAGGGCGTTGACCGCCGGGTCGTCGCCGAAGACATCGTCGCCCACCTCGGCTGCAGCCATGGCCGCGCGCATCGCGGCGGTCGGGCGGGTGACGGTGTCGCTGCGCAGGTCAATCACGGCCATGGGGCGGCTCCTGGGCTCAGCGCCCGAGATTCAAGAAGTTGCGCAGCATCGCATGGCCATGCTCCGACAGGATCGATTCCGGGTGGAACTGCACGCCTTCCAGCGGCGTGTCGGTGCCAGCCAGGTCGCGGTGGCGCACACCCATGATCTCGCCGTCTTCGCTGGTGCTGGTGACGACCAGTTCCGCCGGACAACTGGCGCGCTCGATCACCAGCGAGTGGTACCGGATCACGCTGAACTCCTTGGGCAGCCCCAGGTACACACCCTGTTGGTCGGTCGTCAGCGTACTGGCCTTGCCGTGCATCTGCTGCTGGGCGCGGACGATGTTTCCACCCAGCGCCGCGCCGATGCTCTGGTGGCCCAGGCACACACCCAGAATGGGCAGCTTGCCGACCAGTTCCCGCACCGCGGGCACGCAAACGCCCGCCTCGGCCGGCGAGCAGGGGCCGGGCGACAGCACCAGGTGGCTGGGTTGCAGCGCCGCAATCTCGGCCGGCGTGATGGCGTCGTTGCGGATCACCTTGACCTCCTGGCCCAGCTCACCAAAGTACTGCACCAGGTTGAAGGTGAAGCTGTCGTAGTTGTCGATCATCAGCAGCATGGTCAGGACTCCCGCAGGGCCGCCCCAAGGGAGGCCTGCGCCCCCCTGGGGGGCAGTGAACGAAGTGAGCGTGGGGGCCGCCGCATGTCAGAAGCCTTCTTCGACCAGCTCGGCCGCGCGGATCAGCGCCCGGGCCTTGTGCTCGGTCTCCCTCCACTCCATCTCGGGCACGCTGTCGGCCACCACGCCGGCCGCGGCCTGCACGTACAGGGTGTTGTTCTGCACGATGCCGGTGCGGATGGCGATCGCCACGTCCATGTCGCCGGCAAAGCTGAGGTAGCCGCAGGCGCCGCCGTAGATGCCGCGCTTGACGGGTTCGAGCTGGTCGATGATCTGCATCGCCCGGATCTTGGGCGCGCCAGTCAGCGTGCCGGCCGGGAAGGTGGCGCGCAGCACGTCCATGTTGCGCATGCCGTCCTGCAGGATGCCCTCGACGTTGCTGACGATGTGCATCACATGGCTGTAGCGCTCGACCACGAAGGCCTCGGTCACCTTCACCGTGCCGGTCTTGGCGATGCGGCCGATGTCGTTGCGCGCCAGGTCGATCAGCATCAGGTGCTCGGCGCGCTCCTTCGGGTCGGCCAGCAGGTCGGCTTCGGTGGCCTTGTCGTGCTCAGGACTGGTGCCGCGCGGCCGCGTGCCGGCCAGCGGGCGGATTGTGATCTTGTCGCCTTCGGGGGTGCTTTCGTGCCGCACCAGGATCTCGGGCGAGGCGCCCACCACCTGGAAATCGCCGAAGTCGTAGAAGTACATGTACGGACTGGGGTTCAGGCTGCGCAGCGCCCGGTACAGGCTGAGCGGGCTTTCGGTGTAGCGCTTCTTCAGGCGCTGGCCGATCTGCACCTGCATCATGTCGCCGGCGGCGATCAGCTCCTTGCTGTGCAGCACCGCGGCGATGTAGTCGTCCTTGCGGAATTCACGCTCCACCGGGTGCGACGGCCCGCGCTTCACGGGCGGCGCGGTGACCGAATAGCGCAGCTTGTCGCCCAGTTCGGCCAGCCGGCGCTTGGCGGTGAAGTAGGCCTCGGGCACCGCCGGGTTGGCATAGACAATCAGGTACAGCCGGCCCGACAGGTTGTCGATCACCGCCAGTTCTTCGGTCTGCAACAGCAGGATGTCGGGCGTGTCCAGCCCGCCGGTCTTGCGGGTGGCGGCCAGCTTGGGCTCCATGAAGCGCACCGCGTCGTAGCCGAAGTAGCCGGCCAGACCACCGCAGAAGCGCGGCAACCCAGGCCGCAGCGCCACCTTGAAGCGGGCCTGGTAGGCGTCGATGAAGTCCAGCGGGTTGCCGGTGTGGCGCTCGACCACGGTGCCGTCGGTGACGATCTCGGTCAGCGTCGTGCCGTCGTCCAGCGTGCTGGCGCGCAGCAGCGTGCGCGCGGGCAGGCCGATGAAGGAATAGCGGCCGAAACGCTCGCCGCCCACCACCGATTCCAGCAGGAAGCTGTTCGGTGCGCCGCCGGCCAGCTTCAGGTACAGGCTGAGCGGGGTTTCCAGGTCGGCAAACGCCTCGCTCAGCAGCGGAATGCGGTTGAAGCCCTGGGCAGCCAGGCTCTTGAATTCGAGTTCGGTGATCACGGTGCACAACTCCTGGGGTGCCCGGTGCGCGGCGGCCGCAAGCGGCGTCAGGGCGCGAGCCGGGCGGTGCTGATGTCAGCGGTGCGGGTGGTGCTGCAGGCAAGCGCGCCACCCGGTGGCGGGGCCTGCGGGGTGCCGGCGGCGGGCGTTGAGCCCGGCGTGTGCGGCGCCCGCCGGCCGGTCAGACCGGGGCGGTGCAGCGTCGCCAGGGCCAGGCTCCCCGGTCAGGCGACCTGAGGCTGGGCAAGCGGATCTGAAGGCGCGCAACAGGCATGAAATCAGTGTAGCAGCGGCTCAGGCGGGCAGGCCGGGCCACTGCAGGGCGTCCAGCCGCGCGATCACCGTGTCGGGCGACGCTTCCTGCACCGGCCGACCGTGGTTGTAACCGTAGCTCACCAGCACCACCGGGCAGCCGGCGGCGCGGGCGGCCTGGGCGTCGTTGCTGCTGTCGCCCAGCATCAGCGTGGCGGCCGGCGCCGTGCCCAGCGCGCGGCAGGTTTCCAGCAGCGGCAGCGGGTCGGGCTTCTGGCGGGCGAAGGCGTCGCCGCCAAACACATGCTGGAAGAAGACGTCCAGCCCTTTGGCCGCCAGCAGCGGGCGGGCAAACGCGCCGGGCTTGTTGGTCAGGCAGGCCAGCGGCAGCCCGGCGGCCCGCAGCCGCTGCAGGCCTTCCACCACGCCGGGGTAGACCACCGCATGCTGGCCGTTGATGGCCAGGTAGTGGCGCTGGTAGGCGGCCCAGACCGGCTCGGCCAGCCCGGGGTCGGCACCCACCTTGGCCAGGGTGCTGCGGATCAGGTGCCCACTGCCCTTGCCCACGGTGCGCGCGATGAAGGCGCGACCCACCGCCGGCAGCCGCAGGTCGGCCAACACCGCGTTCAGCGCGGCGTCGAAGTCGCCCAGGGTGTCGACCATCGTGCCGTCCAGGTCGACGATGGCGGCTTGCAGCGGTACAGCAGGTGTGGGCATGGTGGTCTGCGGGCGCGTGCCGCGCCGACAATCGGGAGATGACGCGACAGGATCCTCCCATTTTCGCGCCCGGATACCAACGCACCACGCAGCACCGGCGCCCAGGCCGTGCCGCCGCGCTGGGCCTGGCATGGTGGCTGGCCACGCTGGCGCAGGCACAGACCGCCGACCTGCCGCCGCTGCGCCCGCTGTCGATGGTGTCGGCCGAGGCTGCACTGGCCCGCCTGCCGGGCGAGCCCACGCCCGCCCCGCGCACCAGCGGCACGCTCGACCTGCGCGACAAGCAGGTGCACATCGCCGAGTACCTGCTGCTGTTCGACCTGGCCGGCGAGCAGCCCGCCACGGTGCGCGATGGCAAGCTGCTGGGCATGGCCATGCCCGAAGGCCGGGCCCAGCTGGCCCACCGCGCCGCGCCCGACATCGCCGTGCTGCAGGCGCTGACCGACCACGCCTGGGCCGACCTGCAGGCCAGGCTGCAGGCCGCCGGCGTGGTGCTGGCCGACCCGGCGGCTGCGGTGCAGACCCATGGCGCGGTGCATGCGGCCAGCAGCGCCGGCAGCACCGCCGATGCCCCGGTGCGGCTGGTGCACACCCAGGGCGGCACCATCCGGCGTTATCTGGCGCTGGCGCCCACCGGCATGCGCCTGGTGCCGCGCACGCCCGCGGGCATCGGCAGCGGCGACGCGGCAGCGCGCGCCACCTACCTGGCCAAGCGGCAGGAGGGCCTGTCGCTGGCGATGGCGCTGAACCTGAGCGTGCTCGACACCACCGGCGCGCGCATGCCGGCCTTTGCCGCGCCCGGCGGCCTGCCCACGCTGTCGCCGCTGATGGAGCTGGCGCCCGCACCGGCCGCCGCCCTGGTGCATGCCCATGCGCAGCAGGCCTTGGTCAATCTGAATGAGGCGCTGGTCCCCGCCGCGCCGTTCGGCCGGCTGCGCCTGGCGCCGCTGGACGGGCCGATCCCCAGCAACGACCCGCTCAAGCCGCTGTTGTCGTTCAGCCTGCGGCTGCAGGGCGAGGCGCCGGTGCGCCGGGTCGAGACGCTGCTCGACCTGGACGGGCCGTCCACCGCGCGGCTGGCCGTCTACCTGACCAGCGCGGCCAACCAGGCCATCGCCAATGCGCTGAAGGCCGCGCGCTGATGTCCCGCCACACCCGCCTGCCCCGGGGTGCCCGGGTTGTCATCGCACTGATATCCTGCACCGTGCATGGCCGTCTCTGACAACCCCCGCCCACCAGCCGCCCTGCCCCCGGGCACCCGGCTGGATGAATTCGAGCTGCGCCGGGTGCTGGGCATCGGCGGCTTCGGCATCGTGTACCTCGCCTTCGACCACGCGCTGGAGCGCGAGGTGGCGATCAAGGAATACATGCCGTCGTCGCTGGTCGGCCGCAGCAACGGCCCCCAGGTGCAGCTGCACGGCGAAACCCATGCCGAATCCTTCAGCCTGGGGCTGCGCTCGTTCGTGAACGAGGCGCGCCTGCTGGCCCGCTTCGACGCGCCCGGCCTGGTGAAGGTGCACCGCTACTGGGAGGCGAACAACACCGCCTACATGGCGATGCCGTTCTACGCCGGCAGCAACCTGCATGCCGTGCGCCGGCGCATGGACGCCACGCCCGACGAGGCCTGGCTGCGGCGGGTGCTCGAACCCCTGCTCGACGCGCTGGAGCGACTGCACAGCGCGGGCATCTACCACCGCGACATCTCGCCCGACAACGTGATCCTGCAGCCCGACGGCCAGCCGGTGCTGCTGGACTTTGGCGCGGCGCGGCGGGTGATCACCGCCAAGAGCATGGCGCTGACCGCCATCCTCAAGCCCGCCTACGCGCCCATCGAGCAATACGCCGAGGCCGGCGCCGTCAAGCAGGGCGCCTGGACCGACCTGTACGCATTGGGCGCCACGCTGCACTTCCTGCTGATGGGCCGCGCGCCGCCGCCGGCCACCGCCCGCGCGGTGGAAGACGAGATGCCGCCGCTGGCGCGCCAGCCCGCGCTGCTGGCCACCTGCTCGCCAGGCTTTCTGCAGGCGATCGACTGGATGCTCAAGCCGCGGCCGGCCGACCGCCCGCAAAGCGTGGCCGCGCTGCGTGAGGCCCTGGTGCCCCGGCCGCCGCCGCCCGAGGACGACGAGCGCACCATCCTCGACCTGTCGCGCCTGGCGCCTGCGACACCACCGACCGACCGCGACGACGAGGCCACCATCCTGATGCCCCGGCGTGACGAGCCCACGGTGTTGATGCCCCGCAGGGGCGCGCCCGCGGCGCCGCTGCGCGACGAGCCCACCGTCCTGATGCCGCGCCGGGAAGCCATGCGCGACGACGAGGTCTCGCTGCTGCTGCCGCTGGACGAGGAGGCGACCGTCATCCTGCCCCGGCGCGGCGACCAAGCGCCGACGATGCGCATGCCGCCGCCGGGCGGCGCGCGGCCACCGGCGGCTGGCGCCCCCCCGCTGCACGCCACCCGCGACACCACGCTGCCACGCCCGACCGACCGCCAACGGCCGGTGGTGCTGACCGGCGTGGTGGTGGCGCTGCTGCTGGCGGCCGTGGTCGGCTGGCTGCTGCTCCAGCCCGCGCCGCAGCCACCCGCTGCCCCTGCGGACACACCTGCGGCACCTGCGTCGGCGGTGGCCGATGCGGCGTCGGCCGCCAGCCCGGCCGTGGAGGCCGCCAGCGCTGCCGGTGCCACTGCGGCAGCGGCCGTGCTGCCTGCGCTGGCCTCCCCGTCGCCACCGCCGGTGACGGCGCCGCCTGCGGGACCCCCCACCGCGGCCACCGCTGCACCGCCGCGCACCGAGCCGGCCCGCACCACCACTCGCCCGGCCGACACCGCCGCCGCCAAACCCGCCCGCAAGGACGCACCGGCCGCGCGCGCGCCGGCGCCGGAGGCTGAAGCGCCCGCGCCTGCAGCCGCACCTGCAACGGCCGGCGGCCCACCCAGCCTGGCCACGTCGATCACCCGGCTGCCGGCGTCCGACCCCGTGCCCGTGCTGGCCCCGGCCCGCCCGCTGCCGGAGCTGACCCGCCCGGCAGGTGCCGCCGCAGTGGCGGCATCGGCACCTGCGCCGGCCGCCCAGGCGCTGCGCGCTGCCGACACCCCCGTGCAGGCCCCACGTGCGGCCAACCGCGATGCTGAACCCGTGCTGTTGCAGACCCGGTTGCTCAGCCCCGCCGAGCGCTGTGAAGGCCGCGGCCAGCAGGCACTGGCCAGTTGCATCGACCGCATCTGCCGCAGCGAACCCGGCCTGCGCGACCACGCCGACTGCGTGAAGTCCCGCGCCACGCGCTGAGCCTGCGCACGTCTCGCCGGCAGGCGATGCGTGGCTGGCGAAGGCGCTGCCCGCATACTTGCGGGCACGCTCTTGAGCCCGCGCACCACCCACCGCCCAAAGGCACCCCGATGATCGACCTGTACTACTGGACCACGCCCAACGGCCACAAGATCACGCTGTTCCTGGAAGAGGCCGGCCTGCCCTACCAGCTGCGGCCCATCAACATCAGCAAGGGCGACCAATTCCAGCCCGACTTCCTGGCGATCGCGCCCAACAACCGCATCCCGGCCATCGTCGACCACGCGCCGGCTGATGGCGGCGCGCCGCTGCCGCTGTTTGAATCGGGCGCCATCCTGCTGTACCTGGCCGACAAGCTGCAGCGCTTCGTCCCCACCGACCTGCGCGGGCGCAACGTGGCGCTGCAGTGGCTGTTCTGGCAGATGGGCGGGCTGGGGCCGATGGCCGGGCAGAACCACCACTTCGGCACCTTCGCACCGGAAAAGATCCCCTACGCCATCGACCGCTATGTGAAGGAGACCGGCCGGCTCTACGGCGTGCTGAACAAGCACCTGGGCCAGCAGGCCGCGGCCGGGCAGGACCACATCGCGGGTGACTACTCCATCGCCGACATGGCCTGCTACCCCTGGGTGGTGCCGCATGAACGGCAGCGGCAGGACCTGACGGACTTTCCGCACCTGCAGGCCTGGTTCCAGCGCATCCAGGCGCGGCCGGCCACGGTGCGGGCCTATGCCCGCGCGCTGGAAGTCAACGCCACGCCGCCAGCCCCGCCCGACGAGGCGGCGCGCAAGATCCTGTACGGGCAAGACCAATCCACCGTGCGCTGACCGGCTGCACTGCCATGACCGACGACACCAGCATCCGCCCCTTCACCATCGACGTGCCGCAGCCGGTGCTGGACGACCTGCGCCAGCGCCTGGCCCACACCCGCTGGCCCGAGCCCGCGCCGGTGGACGGCTGGCAGCAGGGCGTGCCGTTGGCCTGGCTGCAGGCCATCTGCCGGCACTGGGCGGATGGCTATGACTGGCCGCAGCGCCAGGCGCTGCTGAACCGCCACCCGCAGTTCATCACCAACCTCGACGGGCTGGACATCCACTTCCTGCACGTGCGCTCGCCGCACGCCAGTGCGATGCCGCTGCTGCTGACGCACGGCTGGCCGGGCTCGGTGGTCGAGTTCCAGCAGGTGATCGGCCCGCTGACCGACCCGACCGCCCACGGCGGCAGTGCGGCCGACGCCTTCCACCTGGTGATCCCGTCGCTGCCGGGCTTCGGCTTCAGTGCCAAGCCCACCACCACCGGCTGGGGCGTGGACCGCATCGCCGGCGCCTGGGCGCAGCTGATGGCGCGGCTGGGCTACGGCCGCTATGCCGCGCAGGGTGGCGACTGGGGGTCGGCGGTGACCAGCGCCATCGGCGCGCTGGACACGGCGCACTGCCTGGCCATCCATGTGACGCTGGCGATGGGTGCGCGGCCGTTGCCCGGTGACGCGCCGCCGCCCGACGAACTGCACGCCCTGCAGCGCGCCCAGTTTTACCGCGACTGGGATTCGGGCTACTCGCAGCAGCAGGCCACGCGGCCGCAAACCGTGGGTTACGCGCTCACCGACTCACCCGCCGGCCAGGCCGCCTGGATCCTGGAGAAGTTCTGGGCCTGGACCGACAGCCACGGCGATCCCCTGAACGTGATCGACCGCGACGCGCTGCTGGACAACCTGATGCTGTACTGGGTGACGGCCAGCGCCGCCTCGTCGGCCCGGCTGTACTGGGAGAGTTTCGGCCCGGGCAAGCGCAAGGCACTGCCGGTGGCCGTGCCCACCGGCGTGGCGGTGTACCCGCAGGAGATCGTGCCGCCGGTGCGGCGCTGGATGGAGGCGGCCGGCTTCAGCAACATCCAGCATTGGCAGGCGATGCCGCGCGGCGGCCACTTTGCCGCCTTCGAGCAGCCGGCGCTGTTCATCGACGACCTGCGGGCGTTCTTCGGCACACTGCGCTGAAGGCCAGGCATCGGCGGGTGGGCGGTGCCAAGGATGACCGATGATTCCGATTGTCGCCAGCCCCAATCCCGGCTAAGGTGGATTGCGATGTCCAAAAAACCGCTCGCCGGCCCACCCGAAGGCACCCGTGGTGCAACCGACGCCACCCCCGGACCGGCGGGCAGCGAAGCCGGCAGCGCCCCGGCGCAGGGCCCTGAATGTCCGGTCATCGGCATCGGTTGTTCGGCCGGCGGCCTCGAGGCCTTGGAGCGCTTTCTGACCCACATGCCGCCCGATGCGGGCGCCGCGGTGGTCATCGTCCAGCACCTGGCACCCAACCATGCCAGCGCCCTGCCCGAATTGCTGCAGCGGTTCACCAAGATGCTGGTGGTCGAAGCGCGTGAAGGCATGCCGATCCGGCCCGACACCGTCCACATCATCCCGCCCAACCACGACCTCGCACTGCGGGACAACCAGCTGCACTTGGTCAGGTTGGTGGGCGGGCGCGGCCCGCATCTGTCGGTCGACCACTTCCTGCAGTCGCTGGCGCAGGACCGCAAGGACGCCGCCATCGGCATCGTGCTGTCGGGCATGGGCTCGGACGGCACCGTCGGGCTGCAGGCCATCAAGCAGCACGGCGGGTTGACGCTGGTGCAAGACCCCGCCAGTGCACAGGCCGACAGCATGCCGCGGTCGGCGCTGCAAGCCGGCACCGCCGACATCGTCACCCTGCCCGAAGACATGCCGGCGCACATCGTCGAAGCCCTGCGCGCGCGCCTGCGGCTGGCACAGGCCAACCCGCCATCCGAAGCCGGCGCCCTCGATGCGATGGCCGATGTGCTGGCCCTGCTGCGCACCCGCAGCGGCAACGACTTCTCGCTGTACAAGTCCAACAGCCTGCAGCGGCGCATGGAGCGCCGCCTGGCGGTGCACACGCTCACCAGCGTGGCCGCCTACGCCAACCTGCTGCGCAGCAACCCGGCCGAACTCGACCTGTTGTTCAAGGAACTGCTGATCGGCGTGACCAGCTTCTTCCGCGACGACCTGGTCTGGCAGACCCTGGGCAGCGTGACCCTGCCCGCGCTGCTGGCCGAGCACCCGCAGGGCAAGGCCCTGCGCGCCTGGGTGGCGGCCTGCTCGACTGGCGAAGAGGCCTATTCGCTGGCCATCGCGTTCAAGGAGGCGCTCGATCACCTGCAGCCCCAGGCGCGGGCCCGGTTCTCGCTGCAGGTCTATGCCACCGACCTCGACCGGGACGCCATCGACACCGCGCGCAAGGCGCAGTACCCGCCGGGCATCGCGGCGCGGGTGTCGGAGCAGCGGCTCGCGCGGTTCTTCGTGCGCGAGGACGGCGGGCGCTACCGCGTGGGCAAGGAGATCCGCGAGATGGTGGTGTTCGCGACGCAGAACGTCATCCTCGACCCGCCGTTCACGCGCCTGGATCTGCTGAGCTGCCGCAACCTGCTGATCTACTTCGAGCCGCAGGTGCAGAAGAAGCTCATGCCGCTGTTCTTCTATGCGCTCAACCCCGGTGGCCTGCTGTTGCTGGGCAGCGCAGAGACCACCGGCCACCACGCCCACCTGTTTGCCACCCTGGACCACAAGGCGCGCATCTACCGCCGGCTCGATCGGGCCCTGCCGATCACGGATGTCGACTTTCCCGGCCGCATGGCCCTCGCAACCTTGCAGCCCAGGCTGCCGCCCATGACCCAGCGCCCTGACAACCTTGCCGAACTGACCGACCAGCTGGTCCAGCAGACCTGGGCGCCGCCGGCGGTGCTGGTCAATGCCGAGGGCGACATCCTCTACTTCAGTGGCCGCACCGGCAAATACCTGGAGCCGGCCGCGGGCAGGACCAACGTCAACATCCACGCCATGGCCCGCGAAGGCCTGCGCGAGGCGCTGGTCGGCGTGGTCAGCAAGGCCCTGCGCGAGCCGCACCCGGTCTTGCTGAACGGGTTGCGCGTGGGCACCAACGGTGGCAGGCAGACGGTCGACGTGGTGGTGCAGGGCATCGACAAACCCGACGCCTTGCGCGGGCGGGTGCTCATCGTCTTCAAGGACCGGCCCGCGGTGGCGGTGCGCCGCAGCAAGGCCGGCCAAGCCGCAGCGGATGACGGCGGCACCATGGCGCTCGAACTGCAGCAGACCCGCGAAGCGCTGCAGGTCACCCACGAGGAGATGCAGACCACGGTCGAGGAGCTCAAGTCGAGCAACGAGGAACTGCAGTCCACCAACGAAGAGCTGCAGTCCACCAACGAAGAGCTGACCACGTCCAAGGAAGAACTGCAGTCGATCAACGACGAGCTGCAGACCGTCAACGCCGAGCTGCAGTCCAAGGTCGACGACCTGAACTGGGTTCGCAACGACATGACGAACCTGCTCAACAGCATCGAGATTCCGACCATCTTCCTAGATGGCCAGATGAACGTGCGGCGCTTCACCACCCATGCCAACAAGATCTTCCGGCTGATCCCGGGCGACGTGGGGCGACCGCTGGTGCATGTGACCAGCGATCTCGACTACCCGCAGCTGATTGCCGACGCCGACGAGGTGCTGCGCACGCTGGTCTTCAAGGAAACCGTGGTCGGCACCCATGACGGGCGCTCGTACCGCGTGCGCGTGATGCCCTACCGCACCCAGGCCAACGTGATCGATGGGGTGGTCGCCACGTTCACCGATGTCACCACCATCAAGCTGCTGGAGGCGCAATTGCGCAGCGTGCCCGGGCACCTGCCAGCCAAGGACTGACAACAAGCAAGGGAGCAAACCATGACATCCGAAACCGCCCATCCGCTGCGACAGCGGGCCGAGGCCATCCTCGCGCAACGCAACGGCCGGGGCCGTCGGATCGAGGCCGACGCACTGCGCCTGCAACACGAGCTGCAGGTGCACCAGATCGAGCTCGAGATGCAGGACGAAGCGCTGCGACAGACCCAAGCCGACATCGAAGAAGCGAGGCGCCGGGCAGACACCGTGTTCGATCTGGCCGGCGTGGCCCAACGTGCCAAACAAGCCTTCCTCTCGATGATGAGCCATGAGCTGCGCACACCGCTGCACCAGGTGCTGGGCACGCTCCACCAGGCACGCAAGCGGTCGACCGATGCCGAGCAAGTCAAGTGGCTCAGCATGTGCGCTGCGTCTGCGCGCACGCTGCAACGACTCATCGACGACGTGCTCGACCTGGCCAAGCTGAAGGCCGAACGACTCCCCCTTGACCGGGCCGAGTTCACGCTCGACCTGGTGCTGCAGGTCGTGCTCGACATGGTCGGGCCCAGTGCGGCGTGCAAGTCCATCCGACTGGACCTGGACGTGGCGACCCCACTCGCGCAACAAGCGCTGATCGGCGACTCGGCGCGGCTGTCGCAGGTGCTCTACAACCTGACGAGCAACGCCATCAAGTTCACCCCCCAGGGCAGCGTCACGGTGCGCGTGACACAGGTCGAGCAGAGCCCCCTCGCCCTGCTGCTGCGTTTCGACATCATCGACACCGGCATCGGCATCAGCGCCGACGACTGCAAGCGGCTGTTCCGGGACTTCGAGCAACTCGACAGCAGGCCCAGCCGCGCGTTCGGCGGCAGCGGGATCGGACTGGCGCTCTCCAGGCACCTGGTGCTGATGATGGGCGGCACCATCGGTGTCGACAGCACGCCAGGCCGCGGCAGCACCTTCTGGTTCACGGCCCGGCTGGACAAGGCGCCAGCACCCGCAAGCACCCAACGCTGACGCGCAGGCTTGACCGCAGTGGTCAAGGCCTGAGCGGGCGAGACACCGGCCATCAGCGATCCCGCCAGTGCTGCCTTCCAGCGGGCGGCGAGGTGGCCTGTCGCCTGCCGGAGGCCTGTGCGGCCGACGGCACTCCCCGTGCATTCCCTGTGTTGACCTCGGATTTTATTGACACGTATAGTGTCAATACATTGGAGATTGCCTCATGGAGACTTGCCGAGTGGTTGCACGACCGGCCCGCCAGCACACGCCGACCGGCGTCGGGCCCCGCCCGGGCACCCGCTGCGGCAAGCCGCTGAACGGCGTCGGACCGGGGGCCGCCTGATGGCTGGCGCATGGTGGGTGTGGCCCGTGGCAGTGGTGCTGTACGGCGCCTTCCGGCTCTGGTACGACAACCTGCGCGGGCCGCTGAGCCCGGCCGAGATCGACGCCTTCATGGCCGAGGCGGCGCGGGTGAGGGTCGCGGGGCACACCGACCCAGCCGTGTTGCGCGCCTTCCTGGAAGCGGACGACGGCAAAGAGTTCGTCATGAGCAACCTGGTGCGCGTTCATCCCGGCGAGGTGCCGCACCCGGTCACCGGTGCGCCCACCCAGGGCCTGGCGCTGCTGCAAGCCTATGGCCGGCGCTTCGTCCTGCTGCTGTTCCGCCACGGTGGGCACCCCATGATGGCCATGCGCAAGGTGGGCGGCTATGTGGACTCGTGGAACACCCCGCCCGATCCCGGCTGGCACGTGGTCGGCGCCATGCGCTACCGCAGCCGGCGCGACATGATGGCGCTGGCCCTCGACCCCTCGCTGCGTGACGTGCATGCGCTGAAGACCGCCAGCACGGCGGTGACCTTCAGCTTCCCGGCCCAGGTGCTCATCAGCTTTGCCCTGCGGCCCAGGGTTTGGCTGGCCTTGGTGCTGGCCCTGGCGGCGGCGCTGGTGCATCTGGCCAGCGTGCTCGCCCTGGTGCCGCGTTAGGCCACAGATCCGAACACCGCGCCATGGCGTTTGAGCAACCCATCAAGGCCACGCCCACTTCAAGGGTGCGCACTGCTTGCAGGAAGACGGCCCAGACGACAATCTGACCCCACTGGCCCAGTTCGACCCCACCTCGGTGGCGCTAGCGCAAGACAGGCCGGAGGTCAGCGCCGCCGTCGAGGGTCATCCTTGGGTGCAGCAGGCCTTCCCCACCCAAGGCAAGTGCCTCACCTGGCTGCGGCAGGATGACCTGGCGTTGCAGGCTGCGGCACGCGCCCGGGTCGACCGGACCCTGGCCGGGACAGGCTGCGAATGTCTGTTCGCCGGGCGCTGAGCCCGGCGCCACCACGCTTCACTGAAGGCTGCAACCATGACACGTCTGACAACCCTGGATCCACGCGGCGGCGTGGCCGTCATCACAGGCGCGGCCGGTGGCATCGGCGCCGCACTGGCCCTGCAACTGGCCGGGCGCGGCTGCCATCTGGCCTTGTCCGACGTGGAGGCCACCGGGCTGGAGGCGGTGGCGGCACAGGCCCGTGCCACCGGCGTCACCGTCACCACGCAGGTGCTGGACATGGCCCGGCCCGAGTCTGCGGACGCCATGCTCGTCGATGTGCTGGCCCGCCATGGGCGCGCCACGATCCTGGTCAACAACGCCGGCGTCGCGTTGGGCGGCACCTTCGAGCAGGTGGCCGAGGCCGACTTCGATTGGCTGATGCGCATCAATTTCGGGGCGGTGGTGCGGCTGACGCGGACCTTCCTGCCTCTGCTGCGGCAAGCCCCGGCGGCGCAGATCGTCAATGTCTCCAGCATCTTCGGCATCATTGCGCCGCCGGGGCAGACCGCCTATTGCGCGGCCAAGTTCGCCGTGCGCGGCTTCTCCGAATCGCTGCGCCACGAACTGGAGACCAGCCATTCAACGGTGGGGATGACCTTGGTGCATCCCGGGGGCGTGCGCACCGGCATCGCGGCCAACGCCCGCTTGCCCAAGGGCACCTCACCGGCCGAATTGAAAGCGCACCAGGACATCGCGCGACGCGCACTGCGCCTGTCGCCTGAAGCCGCCGCCGCGCGCATCCTGCGTGGCATTGAACAGCGCGAGCCGCGGGTCCTGGTGGGCCAGGACGCGGTGATGGCGACCTGGTTGCAGCGCCTGTTTCCGGTGACCTATTGGAAGCGGCTGGCCCGTGGTCTCGCCCGCCGCGGCATCCGCACGTCCTAACCCACCCACAGGAGTCGACACCCGATGAAAGCCAGTTGGCGCGCGCGAGCCGCCGCGTTGTTTGTGCGCCGTTACGTCAAACCGGCCTTGGCCACGACCGATGTCACTGCGGTGCGTGCGGCCTTGGGCAAGCCACTGCCCGCGCCCAAGGGCGTGCGCTTCAAACCCGCGGTCGTTGGCGGTGTGCCTGGTGAATGGGCTGAAGCTGACGCGCCAAGCGCAGGCACGGGCACCACGCTGCTGTACCTGCATGGCGGGGGCTTCGTCGCCTGCTCGCCGCGCACGCACCGGCCGCTGACGGCCGCCCTCGCCCTGCAAGGCCTGCGGGTGTTTGCACCTGATTACCGTCTGGCGCCTGAACACCCCTTCCCGGCGGCACCGCAGGATGTGCTGGCGGTCTACCGCGCCTTGCGCGCTGAGTCGCCGACCGGCCGCATCGTGGTGGCGGGCGACAGCGCCGGCGGCAACCTGGCGCTGGGCTTGATGCTGACCCTGCGCGACACCGGCGAGCCCCTGCCGGCCGCGGCGGCGCTGTTCTCACCCGCGCTGGACCTGACGGGCAGCAGCCCATCGATCGTCCTCAATGCCGGGCGCGATGCGATGTTCGAGCCGGCGCAACTGCGCCTGATGGGCGAGACCTACCTGGCCGGCGCCAGCCCGACCCAGCCGCTGGCCTCGCCCTTGCTGGGCGACCTGGCCGGCCTGCCGCCGCTGCTGGTGCACGTGGGTGAATCGGAACTGCTGCGTGACGATTCGATCCGCCTGGCCCAGAAGGCGCGCGAAGCGGGCGTGACCGTGGACCTGCAGGTCTATCCCGGTGTGGCCCATGTCTGGCAACTGGTGCACCAGTTGCCCGAGTCGCGCCGCTCGGTGCGTGCCGCCGCGGCATTCCTGATGTCGGCACAGCCCCGCCGACAGCCCGAGGAATTGGACGTGCTGATCGTCGGCGCGGGCTTGTCGGGCATTGGCGCTGCGGTGCATCTGCAGCGCGATTGCCCGGACAAGTCGTTCACGCTGCTGGAAGCGCGCGCGGCCATCGGTGGCACCTGGGACCTGTTCCGCTACCCAGGCATCCGCTCCGATTCCGACATGTACACGCTGGGCTACGAGTTCAAGCCCTGGCGTGCCGCCAAGGCCATCGCCGACGGCGCGTCCATCCGCGACTACATCCGCGAGACCGCCGTCGAGCACGGCATCGGCGCGCACATCCGCACGCAACACCGCCTGGTCAGCGCCGACTGGTCGGCCGCCGAGGGGCGCTGGACGGTCGAGGTCGAGCGGGGGCCGCAGCGCCAGCGCGTGCAGATGAAGCCCCGCTTCCTGATGTTCTGCAGCGGCTATTACAACTATGCGCAGGGCCACCGGCCGCAGTTTCCGGGCGAAGCGCAGTTTTCCGGCACGGTGGTGCACCCGCAGTTCTGGCCCGAAGGCCTGGACTACGCGGGCAAGCGGGTGGTCGTGATCGGCAGCGGCGCCACCGCCGTGACCTTGGTGCCCGAGATGGCACGCACGGCCGCGCACGTGACCATGCTGCAGCGCTCGCCCTCCTACGTGGTGGCCCGGCCCGGCACCGATGCCATTGCCGAAACCCTCAAGCGCTGGCTGCCGGCAGGCCTGGCTTACCGCTTGGTCCGCGCCAAGAACGTCCTGCTCGGCATGTACTTCTACCGCGTGATGCGCAAGTACCCGGGGCCCGCCAAGGCGCGGCTGGTGCGCATGGTGCGTGAGGCCTTGGGCCCGCAGTTCGATGTCGACAAGCACTTCAAGCCGAACTACAAGCCCTGGGACCAGCGCCTGTGCCTGGTGCCCGATGGCGACCTGTTCCAGGCCCTGCGCGAAGGGCGTGCGTCCGTGGCCACCGACCAGATCGTGTCCTTCACGCCGCAAGGCATCCAGCTGGCGTCCGGTGAGGCGTTGAAGGCCGATGTGATCGTCACCGCCACCGGGCTGCAACTCAGCCTGCTAGGCGATGTGAAGCTGACGCTGGGCGGCCAGCCGGTGAGCTCGGCCGACTTGCTGGTCTACAAAGGCATGATGTTCAGCGGCCTGCCCAACCTGGCAAACACGTTTGGCTACACCAACGCCAGCTGGACGCTCAAGGCTGACCTGACGGCGCGCTACTTCTGCCGCCTGCTGCGCCACATGGACCGCCACGGCCACCACGTGTGCACGCCCACGCGGGGCGCCGATGTGCAGCCCGAGCCGTTCCTCGACTTCACCTCGGGCTATGTGCAACGGGCCGCCGCGCTGCTGCCCCAGCAGGGCGACCGCACGCCCTGGCGGCTCTACCAGAACTACGTGCTGGACTGGGTGGCGCTGCGCTGGGGCAAGGTGGCAGACGGCGTCATGGCCTTTGGCAGGAGCGGCCGCGCCTGAAGCGGCCTGCCCGGCGGGCGCGCCATGCCTAGTCTTCGCGCGCCCAGACCGCCTTCTTGCTGAACAGGCCGACCCGTCCGGTCAGTTCCAGCCGCTGGCCGCCATCGATCAAGCGCAACTCGGCCTTGGCGACGCGGCCATCGGCCACCTTCAGGACCGTTCCGCCGGCGTAGACCTCGCCATCCTTCTTCAGGCCTTGCAGGATCGTCATGCCCAGCACCGGCTTGTCCTTGCGGGGGTCGTCTGCAGGGCACGCGGCACATCGGAGCGCCGGGTCGCCCAGCAGGATTTTCTCGACCTTGCCGGAGAACACACCGCCGGTCTCGCTGATCCGGACCAGGGCCGTGGGCTGGCGCTCGTCATTGAAGGTCTTCCACAGGCCCACTGGCGAGGTGGGCGGGCCAGCCAGTGTCGACGGGACCACCAGCGCGCCGAGCATGGCGGCCAGGGTGATGCGCCGTTGGCGGCGCGCGGTGTTGTTCCCGGTCATGGTGATGCACCCGATGGAGTTGGACGATGGCGCTCAGGGCGCTGGCGGGCGGTGGCCGCCCCTGCCCAGCACGGTGCCGGGGCGGCGTGAACGCAGCAGCGGGTAGATGAACTGCACCAGCCACGACTCCGACCCATGCGCCCGGTCATCGGCCAGGCCAAAGGCGGGCGGGTAGCGCTGGGTGATGTGCGCCGTGCCCAGCAGCACATCCCAGATGAACAGCAGGTTGCCGTAGTTGCCGGTGTAGTGGCCGACGCCGTCGTCCTGCACCAGCGCGTGGTGGGCGAAGTGCGTGGCCGGCGTCGAGATCACGCGTTGCAGCACCCAGCCCAGCGGACGCAGCGCAGCGTGCCGGTACAGCCACTGGTCCCAGCGCACCGCCGAATGCGCGCCGATGATGACCGTGAGCTTGACGATGCTGTAGCCCACGTAGACCCAGCCGAACCCCAGGTACAGCAACCCGCCCGACAGCCACAGGCCCGGCATCAGCGCGTAGTAGAAGGCGTTGTTGCGGTAGACGATGCGCACGCTCATGTAGGCCGCCGAATGGTGCGCACGGTGCAGCGGCCACAGCGCCGAGGTGTGGCTCAGGCGGTGCCAGAGGTACTGCGTGAAGTCGTCGGCCACCAGCAGCACGGCCAGCATGCCCCACCACGGCCAGTGGGCCAGCGCACCGCTGTGGGCGGGCATCAGCAGCGCACACAGGGCGCCGGCAACGGCCAGCACCGTGCCGCCAATGACCGGGAAGAGCAGCGTGACCGCGATGTCGAGCCGGTTGTCCTGGCGCGTGGCTTCGCTGGCGAAGAAGCGGCCCTGCATGAGTTCGGCCAGGGCGAAAGCGGTCATCACACCGACGACGGCGATCAGCTGGATGGTCTGAGGTTGCATGGCAGAGTCGTCTCGTGGCGGGTGTTCATGCTGAAGTTCAAGACCTGATCACGCTGGCGGGCAGAGGTCAGTCGAGCCGCTCGACGGCCGGCATGCCCCAGCGGCCGTCGAGCGCCTGATCCTGGGGCCAGTACAGGCGGGCATTGAGCAGGAAACGCTCGCCCGCCCTGACGGGCAGCCAGTTGTTCATTTTGTCCGCAGCGGGCTGGTCGGCCTGGATCCACAGATCCAGCGACCCATCGGCGTTGAAGACCAGTGGATCCCGGTCACCCAGCGCGTGGCGTTGAATCGGGTTGTCGATCAGGTAGTCGTCGGGGCCGTAGGCGGTGACCGACCAGAAGGCCTTGACCGGCGGCAGTGCACCAGCCTGGAAGTGCAGACGGTAGCGGTGGCTGCCGTCCAGGGCCGCGCCTTGACCGTCGACCTGCGCGTTCGGGTAGAAGGCGTCGGCAGGCAGGTTGGCACCCAGGCCGACCATCGCCACGGCAGCACGGGTGGCGTAATCGACGCCGTATTGGCCCAGGTTCAGTGGCGGCGTGGACCAGCCGCGCACCCGTTGGCGCGGCTGCTTCAATGCGCGCGCCAGCTTGAAGTCGGCGGCCCACCGGCCCAGGCTGATGCACCAGCGGTCGCGCAGGCTCCAGCGCAACGGCTGGCCGGGCGCCATGCCCAATTTCGCCATCTCGGCCAGGACCGCGTGGTCGGCGGCGGGCGCTGGGTTGTCCACCATCAGTGCAAGCAGCCGGGTGAAGAAGGCCTCTGTACTGAGCGACTGCACCTGCTGGAAGGGCGGGCTCGAGGGTTCTGCGCTGGCCCGCCAAGCAGGCTGGGCGGCAGCGCCGCTGGCCGCGCCATCGGACCACCGGCGCAAGGTCACACCGTCCTGCAAGCGGTGCACCAGAGGGTAGTCCGCAGAACCGTTGGTCTGGGTGCGGCCGATGAGCCACACCAGGCGTGTCGGCGACTGCAGCAGGCGCATGCCCACGGGCACCGTGCCCTGCCAGTCTGGCCCTGCCAGCAGGAATTGGCCGCCTTCCGTGCCACTGATCCGTGTGCCGGGTGCGGCAAAGACGTTGGTCCACGCATCCATGAAGGGCATGACTTCATAGCGCTGGTTGTTGGGCGCCATCTCGAACAACCACGGCCCCTGGGCCATGTCGATGAAGGCCGTGGTGTACAAGGTGTCGACGTTGGGCCGCACCACGCCCTTGAAACTGGCATCGGGAAACTGGCGCACGCGGCGCAACTGATTTTCCGGACCGACGCTCAAGGCGGCCTGGCGGCGTGTGGCATCCATGATCACCAGCGGGTAGCCGTAGAGGTAGGCCTCGGCACCCGCCAGGATCTTGGCGCGCTGGCTGAACAGCAGCGCAGCCACCAGCGCGGCAACCAGCGCAACGGCCAGAACCAACGCGGTCCACCCACGCCACCAGGCACGGGCAGAGGACAAGGGTGCGCGGGCGCTCAAGGTCCGGGTGCCTGGAGGATGGTTCGAAACCCCAGGTGGCTGGCACCGAGGTCGCTGTCCTGCGGCTGGCGCGCACCGGCGCGGTAGCGCATGCAGTAGTTCGGTGCGCACAGGAACGAGCCGCCCTTGATGACCTGCTGTGCGGCCGCAGGCGTGCGCATCCCCGTTGGAACCTGGTCGGGTTGCGGCGCATCGGCACGCCCGTGGTCGGGTGTCCACGCGTCGGCCGTCAGCTCCCAGACATTGCCGATCAGGTCGTGCAGGCCCAGCGCGTTCGGTGCATAGCAGCCGACCGGGGCCAACCCGATGAAGCCATCCTCGCCGGAGTTCATCACCGGGAACAAGCCTTGCCAGGTGTTCGCGGCCTTCGGCTGCTGTTGCGCTGGGCGTGGCTCGGCCAGCGCCGTGCGGGCGGCCCATTCCCATTGCGCTTCGCTGGGCAAGGCCCGGCCCTTCCAGCGTGCGTAGGCCTGCGCATCCTCGATGGTGACGGCCACCACGGGGAACGCGCCGCGGCCCGCGATGCTGGTTGGCGGGCCCCCGGGGTGGCGCCAGTTCGCGCCGGGCAGGTAACGCCACCACTGCGTCATGTCACTTGGTGTCTGCGCGACGTGGGGCATGACAAACACGACCGCGCCCGGTTGCCGCATGGCCGCCGGCAGGCCGGGGTTCTTCACGGTGTCGACCGGGCGCTCGGCCACGGTCACGTAGTTCGTCGCGGTCACGAAGGCGCTGAACTCGTCGTTGGTGACCTCCGTTCGGTCCATCCAGAAGCCTTCCACCCGCCTGGGGCGCAGCGGTGCTTCTTCGGGGTGCACCGTGTCGCCGATGTCAAAGCTGCCGGGCGACACCCAGACCATGCCGGGATGCGGACTGGACGCCGGCGTGGGCGGCAGTGCACACGCCAGGCGCTCGGACAGCGCATGCCGCGCCGGCCGGTCGGCCATCGCCCACCAGGCGGCGGCGCCGGCGGCCGCCAGTGCCAGGGCCACAGCCACAACCCACACGCGGCGCCGCATGCCGTCAGGGCCTCTCAGACCTGCTGGCCGACCACGCTGAACTGCGCGCGGTTGTCTTGCAGCCACTGGTGTGAACGCGCGGCGTCATGCTGGCTGGGGTGGAAGTCGGTGCGCAGATAGTCGCGCCACAAGCCCATGTTGCTGCGGATCAGGCCCTGGCGCGAGAACAGCAGCTTGGCGGCGCTGCGCCAGGTGCTCCACTGGAAGAGGGCGCCGTCGTGTCTCAGGTTGCGCACCGTCTGGCGCACCAGGTCGAGCAGGAAGATGGCGGTCACGGCGCGGAAGACGCGCACGCGCCAGACCTGGTTGCCACCGACGGCCTGGTAGATGTCGAAGGCCGTGCAGCGGTGCTCGGATTCTTCGGCGCTGTGCCACAGCCAGAGCGTCTGCAGACGGGGTTCGGCGCCTTCCAGGGCCTCGGGATGCCGCAGCATCCAGTCTGCAAAGATCGCCGTGAAGTGCTCGGTGGCGGCGGTGGCGGCCAGGTGGTTGCGCAGGCCCAGGTGGGCGTTGGCCTCGATGCGCTGCTGTGCCCGCTGCTCGATGCGGTTGATGTAGCCCTGCTTCACCAAGTGGCCGTTGAACAGTGCGTGGATGCGCCGGTGCGTGGCCTCCTGCCCGACGAAGCCCTGCACCTCTGCGGTGTGGCGGGCGCGCGCGTCTTCGGGCAACGCCTTCCAGCCATTGCGCACCGAGTCGATGAAGTACTGCTCGCCGCGCGGGAAGCTCATCGACAGGGCGTTGAAGAAGGCCGTGCGAAAGGCGTCACCGCCGTTCCAGTGGCGCGCGAAGGGTGTCTCCAGGTCAATCAACAGACGGCGGACAGTCAGGTCGGTCATGCGGTTCTTTCAATCAGATGCGGTGTTGTCCATCAGGCGCGGTCACGCAACTCGCGCCGCAGAATCTTGCCGACATTGCTCTTGGGCAGGTCGTCGAGGAACACCACCTCGCGCGGCATCTTGTAGCCGGTGAGGTTCTCGCGGCAGTGGGACATCAGCATCGCTTCGGTGAGTGCGGGCGACTTCTTCACCACGAAGAGTTTCACGGCCTCACCAGTGCCCGGGTCGGGCTTGCCCACCGCAGCCACCTCCCGCACGGCCGGATGCATCATCACCACTTCTTCGATCTCGTTCGGGTAGACGTTGAAGCCCGAGACCAGGATCATGTCCTTGAGCCGGTCGACGATTTTCAGGAAGCCGCGCTCGTCCATCACGGCCATGTCGCCGGTGCGCAGGAAGCCGTCCGCGGTCATCACCTGGGCGGTCTCGTCAGGCCGTTGCCAGTAGCCCTTCATCACCTGCGGGCCGCGCACGCACAGCTCGCCCGCTTCACCGACGGGCAGCTCGCGGCCTCCGGCGTCGCGGATGGAGATGTCGGTGGACGGCATGGGCAGGCCGATACCGCCACCGAAGGCCTTCAGATCGAACGGGTTGGCGGCCACGGTGGGCGAGCATTCGGTCAGTCCATAGCCTTCGAGCAGCGGCGCGCCCGTCACCTGCTGCCATTGCTCGGCCACCGCCCGCTGCACGGCGGCCCCGCCGCCCACGCCGAACAGCAGCTTGCTGAAGTCGAGCTTGGCGAAGCCCGGGTCGTTGAGCAGCCCGATGAAGAGCGTGTTCACCGCCGGCAGGCTGGCGAACTGGTACTTGGACAGCACCTTGACGAAGGCCGGTATGTTGCGCGGGTCGGCCACCAGCACATTGGTGCCGCCCATGCCGATGCCACCGAGGCAGTTGCCCAGCGCATAGATGTGGTACAGCGGGATGGCGGTGATGCCGATCATCGCCTCGTGCTTGTCGATGATGGGGTCGAACCAGACCCGACCCTGCTCGACGTTGGCCAGCACGCTGCGGTGCGTCAACATCGCGCCCTTGGACACGCCGGTGGTGCCGCCGGTGTACTGCAGGAAGGCCAGGTCGTCGGGTTGGAAGCTGACGGGCTTGAAAGCGGCCTGCGCACCACGCACCAGCACGTCGCGCAGGCCCACGCTGCCAGGCAGCTGGTAGGCCGGCACGACCTTCTTGACCTGGCGGATGAGGAAGTTGCCGATGACGCGCTGGGCCAAGGGCAGCATGTCCGTCAGGCCGGTGACGACAACGTGCTCGACCGGCGTGTTGGCGATGACCTTGGCCAGGGTGTGCGCAAACAGTTCCACGACGACCATCGCCTCGGCGCCCGAGTCCTTCAGCTGGTGCTCCAACTCGCGCGGCGTGTACATCGGGTTGACGTTGACCACCACATACCCTGCGCGCAGCAGCCCGAACAGGCACACCGGGTACTGCAGCAGGTTGGGCATCATCAAGGCCACCCGCGTGCCCTTGGGCAGGCGCAGCACCGACTGGAAGTAGGCCGCGACCTGGCGGCTCAAGGTGTCCAGTTGCCGGTAGGTCAACGCCGCGCCGGTGGAGCCGCTGATGAAGGCCTTGCGGTCGGGGTACTGCGCCACCGACGTTTCAAAGTAGCCGGCGATGGAGCCCAGCGCAGCCAGGTCGATTTCGGCCGGTACGCCGGGTGAGTAGCTCTTGAGCCAGATCTTTTCCATGGTGAACGTCGACGCGCGAGCGTCAGGCAGTGCGGGCTGTGACAGGCCCTGGTGTCAACGGGACCTCTGCCGCAGCGCCAGCGCGAGGAACACCGATGCCAGAACCAAGGTGATGTAGGTGCCGTAGGCGCCCGGTGGCGCGGTGACCACTTGCAGCGGCTTGAGTTGGCCGGCCGTCAAGCGCAGCAGTTGCTCCAGCACCACCACGGCGAGCATGAGGGGGACGAGGAAGCGGTAGCGCAGCACCACCAGCCACTGGATGACGGCCAACACGAGTTGGCTGGCACCCCACTGCGAGAAGACGGTCACGATGTTGGGCCCGCCCGCCACGTTCAGCTCGAGATGGGCAATGCTGCCGGCGCCGCCATCGGATGCCAGCAGATGCACCAGGCTGCGCGCCGTGCCCAGCAGGGTCAGCAACCCGAGGAACCACAGCGAAATGCGGGCCCCGGTGTACGGGCGCACCACCCGAGGGAGCAAGGCATCCAGCGCGGTGCCGGCAGTCCGGAAATTCTGATCCAGCGCGGACAAGTGCATGACTCCTTTGTATTGACACTTACAATGCCATAACATTTTAGCACTGACAAGCGGGGCAGCCCCACTGTCGAATCGGGCGGCAACGGGACAAGATGGCGTCGAGGCGGGCACAGGGGTGCAGCCCGCCGATCTCAGGAGTGCGCCATGAAGTCTTCCACCCGGACAGCGGTCTGGGCCTGTGCCGTGCTGGCCGTCCTGGCCGCGCTGGGCTGGTGGCAGCGGGGGCCGATCACCCTGGCCCTGATGACCAAACAAGTGGTCGCCATGACCGCCATGGCCGACCCGCTGGCGGCGCTGCCCGACGGACTGCACGTCGGCCTGTGTGGTGCGGGATCCCCATTCCCCGACGAGAAACGCAGCGGCCCCTGCACGGCCGTGGTGGCCGGGCGGCGCCTGTTCATCTTCGACTCGGGCTCCGGGGCTGCCCGCAACATCGCCCGCATGCGGCTCAACGCCGGGCAGATCGAGGCGCTGTTCTTCACGCACTACCACTCCGACCACATCGATGGCCTGGGTGAACTGATGCTGCAGCGCTGGATTCAGCGCACGTCCGAGGTGCCCTTGCCGATCCACGGCCCAGCGGGGCTGGCCCAGGTCCTCCAGGGCTTCATGGACGCCTACAGCCTCGACAAGGGCTACCGCACCAGCCACCACGGTGAGCCGGTGGCGCCACCTGCAGGCTTTGGCGGCACGGCGCTGCCCTTCGACTTGCCAGCAGCCACGGGGCGCAAGGTGCTGGTCAGCGAGCCCGACCTGGAGATCGTGGCCTTTGCGGTGGACCACGGCCCCGTGCACCCCGCCGTGGGTTACCGCATCCGCTACAAGGACCGCAGCGTGGTCATCAGCGGCGACACCAAGAAGAGTGCCGCCGTGGCGCGCGAGTCGCAGGGCGTGGACCTGCTGGTGCACGAGGCCTTATCACCGCAGATGCTGGGCATCCTCGAGCAAGGCTTCAGCCAGGCGGGCCGCCAGAATCTGGCCAAGATCATGCATGACGTCGTGAACTACCACACCACGCCGGAGGAAGCGGCCGAGATCGCCCAAGCGGCGGGGGTGAAGGCGCTGGTGTTCAACCACATCGTGCCGCCGCTGCCGACGTCAGGGCTGGACCCTGTGTTCCTGCAGCGCGCGGGCCAGATCTACACCGGCCCGCTGCACCTCGGTGCGGATGGCGACTGGTTCACCTTGTCGGCCGGCAGCAAGTCGGTCGACCGGGGCAAGCGGCCTTGAGGCGCATGGCACAGTCCGACGCCAGAAAAGAAGGAGACATGCGGATGATCAAACGGTTGGCCTGGGCGATGGCGGCCCTGCTGGTCTTGGCGGCCGTGGCGTTCTACGCCGTCGGCGGGCGCGCGGGCGTGATGCTGCTGGTCGTGAAGTACTGGCTGCACAAGGACTACCCGCCCGCCCAAGAGGTGGTTTGGCAAGCGGGGCCGGCGGCGCCAGCGGGCGGCGCCAGCGCGCCGCGGCGCCCGCCCAACATCGTGCTGATCGTCGCCGACGACCTGGGGTTCAACGACATCACCTGCTACGGCGGCGGCATTGCCGGTGGCAAGGTGCCCACGCCGAACATCGACAGCATCGCCAAAGGGGGGGTCGATTTCCGCAACGGGTATTCCGGCAACGCCACCTGCGCGCCGTCGCGCGCGGCCATCATGACCGGGCGCTATGCAACCCGCTTCGGGTTTGAGTTCACCCCCACGCCCAAGCAGTTCATGAAGGCCGTGACAGGCATGGCGCCGGCCGATCAGTTGCTCAAACCCGTCTACCACCCCGAGCGCGAGGCCGACCTGATCCCCTACGAGGACATGGGGCTGCCGACCAGCGAGATCACGCTGGCCAAACTGCTGCAGGGTGCCGGGTACCACACCGTTCACCTGGGCAAATGGCATCTGGGCGACAGCCCACAGTTCCGGCCCTACAACCATGGCTTCACCGAATCGCTGTCGCACTTGCACGGCGCGTCGATGTTCCTGCCCACCAAGCACCCTGGCGTCGTCAATGCGATGCAGGACTTCGACCCCATCGACAAGTTCCTGTGGGCGTCCGAGCCCTGGGCCGTGCGCTTCAAGGACGGCGAGCCCTTCCAACCGCCCAAGTACATGACCGACTACCTCACCGACGAAGCCGTCAAGGTGGTGGCGGCCAACAAGAACCGGCCCTTCTTCATGTACCTGGCCTACAACGCGCCCCACACGCCGTTGCAAGCCACGCGGGAGGACTACGACGCGCTGAGCTTCATCCCCGACCACACCATGCGGGTGTACGCCGCGATGATCCGCTCGCTCGACCGCAACATCGGCCGCGTGCTGCAGCAGTTGAAGGACCAGGGCCTGGACGACAACACCCTGGTCATCTTCACCAGCGACAACGGCGGTGCGCACTACATCGGCCTGGATGGCATCAATTCACCGTACCGCGGCTGGAAGGCCACCTTCTTCGAGGGCGGCATCCACGTGCCATTCTTCATGCGCTGGCCGGGCGCCATTCCCGCCGGTTCCAGCGTCATGGCGCCGGTCAGCCATTTCGACATCTTTGCAACAGCCGTGGCGGCCGCCGGCCAGAAGGCGCCGGGCGACCGCATCATCGACGGTGTGAACCTGCTGCCCTTCATCAAGGGCGAGGCGCCGGGCCGGCCTCATGACGTGCTGTTCTGGCGCACCGACACCTACCTGACGGTGCGCGCCGGTGACTGGAAGCTGCAGGTGTCCGAGCGGCCAAAGAAGGACTGGTTGTTCAATCTGGCGGCCGACCCCACCGAGAAGACCAACCTGGCCAGCCGCGAGCCGGCGCGCGTTGCGGCGATGAAGGCGCAGTTGCTGGCCTGGAACCAAACCCAGCGCAAGCCGATGTGGCCATCCCTGGGTGCCGGGGCGATCGCCATCGACCACTCGCTGAAGCAGCCCACGAAGTCCACCGACGACCACGTGTACTACCCGAACTGAAGCCGCCCAGAGTCCGCCCTAGCGGGACGCGGACACCCTGGACGGCTGGCACCTGTCGCAATCCGCCGGCAAGGCGCGTGGATCATCGGCACCAGTTGCAACCCCTGACTGGACGGCCTGGAGCCATCAGCCGGCCATCGACCTGGCCGCGCGCCAGCGGCGACGCAACCAGAAGGCACCGATGGCAGCCAGCAGCAAACCACCCAGGGCCCAGGGGGCTGCGCGCCGGAGCTTGGGCAGCAGGTAGTGGTGGAGCGCGTAGTGCAAGGCCGTCTGCTTCAGATCGAAGCCTTCGGGCATCGGCAGCACACCGTTGCGGTCTGCGTACTCGGCATAGTCGGCCAGCATCGTCTTGAAGCGATCGGGTTGCGACTCGCGCAGATCGTGGGCCTCACCCGGGTCAGCCTGCAGGTCGAAGAGATGCCACTGCCCGTCGCCCAGCGGTGCCAGGTTCCTGACCAGCTTGAAGTCGCCCTTGAACAGTGCCGCCGAGCCGGCCAGTTCGTAGCCGATCGCTTCGTCGGCCGCATGGACCCGATCGACCCGACCCATGAGCAGCGGCAGCAGGCTGCGTCCGCTCAGCGGCTCGACCGGCCGGCCCCGGTAGCGGCCGTCATGGGCCGCAATGCCGGCCACCTCCAACAAGGTCGGCACGATGTCGTTGACGTGGCTCAACGCCTTCGCCGTGTGGTTGCTCAGCATGCCGGGCACGCCGGCGATGATCATCGGCACGCGCAGGCCGCCTTCACTGGCGAAATACTTGTAGCCGCTCAGCGGCGAATTGGTGGCGGTGGCCCAATGCGGCCCGTTCGCCGAGAACGTGCCTTTGCCGCCGAGCGGGTCGGCATCGGTCACGTAGTTCATGCGCACCCAGGCCTTGGAGGGAGCAATCTCGAAAGGGTTGGCGGGGTCTGCGCCGTTGTCCGACAGGAACACGAACACGGTGTTCTCGTAGCGCCCCGTCGCCTTGAGCGAGGTGACGAGGCGGCCCACCTCCGCATCCATCGCCTCGGCCATGCCGGCATAGGCTTCCATGTGGCTGGCCTGCCAGCGCTGCTCTTCGGCACTCAGGCTGTTCCAGTCCTTCGTGCTCGGCAGGGTCACCAGGCCGGCGCCCTCCGGCACCAGGCCAAGGGCCTGCGCGCGCGCATGCCGGGCCTTGCGCAGCGCCGTCCAGCCGCCGTCGTAGCGACCGCGGTAGCGCTCGACAAAGGCCCGGGGCGCCTGGATCGGGATGTGGTTGGCCTGGAAGCCGATGTAGGCGAAGAAAGGCTTGCCGTCCTGGCCCGGCGACGCGATGTACTCGATGGCCTTGTCAACGAAGAAGGTCGACGAATAGAAGTTCGCCGGCAGGCCGACTTCCCGGTCTTGTTCGAACCAATAGGCCTTGTCGTACAGCAGCATGTAGGTGCGGTTCTCCCAGTTGTCGGAGCCGCTGTCTGCCTGGATGAACGATCGTTCGAAGCCGCGCTTGCCGGGCAAGGTGTCTGGTGTCTTGCCCAGGTGCCATTTGCCGGCGATGTAGGTGTGGTACCCGCTGTCGCGCAGCATCGTGGCCACCGTGACGGCCTGGTCGCCGAGCACACCCGCATAGCCCGGCCGGCCTGCATGCGCGGGCGGCATGGTCTCGGGCATGTTGCCGACGCCACTGCGGTGGTGGTCGACGCCGGTGAGCAGCATCGCCCGGGTCGGCGAACAGGTGGCCGCCACATGGAAGTTGCTGAACTTGACGCCGCGCCGGGCCAAGGCATCGAGGTTTGGGGTGGCGATCTCGCCGCCATAGGCACCCAGGTCGGTGAAGCCCCAGTCGTCTGCCACGAGCACGACGATGTTGGGCCGGGCGGGTGGCTCGCCGGCCGGACTGCCAAGACCCAGGCCTGACAACAAGACGGCGAGCGCGATGCGAGGCCAGCGCCCGAGGCTGTTCGACCGCACTTGCGGTCGCCGATCCGGGTCAGAACGCCTTGGAGACACGGACCTGGTAGAACGAGCCGCTCAGCGCATTGCGGGAGCTGATCGTCGTCAGGTAGGACACATTGATGGCGGTCTCGATGCGCGGGATCAGGGTGGTGAAGAAAACGCCCGCGCCGTTGGAACTGAAACGGTTTGCACCGAACGCGCCGCCATCGTCGTCGGCGTGCTGCTTGACCAACAGCACGTGCGAGCCAAACACGCCGATCGGCGAGCGGTAGGCCGCAGCCAGATCCAGCGCGCCGTAATTGCCGCTCTTGATCTGGTTGTCCTTGTTGCGCGTGTTGAAGCCCAGGCTGCCGCGTGCCCCCACGGTCCAGTTCGCGGCCGGGTTGTAGGCCACGGCCACCCCGGGACGCAGCGTGTAGAAGTTGCCGAAGCCGATGTTGATCTGGCTTGCCGCGTCGTACCGTCCGGTGGGCATGGCCAGGGTCAGCCCGGTGACCACCTTCAGATCGTCCTTGCGATAGGTCCAGGCCGCCGTGACCTCGGCATCGCCGAGACCGTCCACGGTCCCGGTCCCGGCCGTCGACAGCGCGCCCAGTTGGGCCTGGTAGGCCTTGCTGAAGCCGGCCTGGGCGCTGGCCTGCGCGGCCGCGCCCGTGCCCGCCGGCAACGGCGGGGACGTCAAGGCCGGCGACAAGGTGCTCAAGGTGGGGGTCAGGCCGCTGTAGGTGATCTGGCGGCTGAGTCGGGTCGTGAAGGGCAGGTTGAGCGCCAGCAACAGGTGCCCACCTGCATAGCTCTTATCGGTCTGGTAGCCGAGGATGAGGTTGGCATTGGTCTGCGACTGCTTCAGGTCGATGCCGACGGTGCCGCTGTAGGTGGCCGTGCGCACCGCACCGGCAATGGGCGCCGGCGTGGCAAAGCCGCCGCTCTTGGTCTGCTGGATGGCGTTGCCATCACTGCCGGTGACCTTGTCGACCTCGATCTGCGTCAGGGAGGCGCTGGCGAAGAATCCAGGGTTGTCCACCTGCGCCACGATTTCACCGCCCAAGGTGCCCGACAGTGGAAAGCGGACCTTGAATCCGTCAGCCGCCAGTGCCGTGCCGGCAAAGCTGCCGATGAAGGTGGTCGCAATCAGGGTGCGGCGGATTTTGGCGGTGCGCATGGCTTGTCTCCGGATGCGGGTTGATGTTGTGGCATTTGTAGTGTCATTTCTTCCGCATGGCCTGTGGCTCAGGACTTACGATAGGTCAAACCGGGCCTGTCAAGGCAAAATCTCCCGCATGCAAAGCACCCCAACAGCCTCCCGGCGCAACGCGCAAGCGGAAGCATCGGTTCGCACGTCCGGGCCTGTTGCGAACGATGGCGTCCCCAAGCCCGACGGGCGCATCAACCGAAGCATCGTCACGCGCAAGAAGATCGTCGATGCGTTGACTGCGCTGGTGTTCGAAGGCCACATCACACCCACCGCGGAGCAAGTGGCACAGCGCGCAGACGTGGGCCTGCGCACGGTGTTCCGGCACTTCGACGACATGGACTCGCTGTACCGCGAGATCAGCACTGACGTGGATGCGCAGATCCAACCCTTGCTGCAGGCGCGGCTGGATGCGCCGACCTGGCAGGAACGCGTGCTGCAAAGCATTGATTTCCGCAGCGACATCTACGACCGCACAGCTGCCATGCACTTGGCGGCCCAGGTGCATCGGCATGAATCGGCCTACCTGGCGCAGAACCTGATGCACTCGGCCCGGCTGCAGCGCGACCTGTTGCAACGGCTGTTGCCGGTGACGGTGTCGCAAGACGCCAGGCTGCTGGATGCACTCGACCTGGTGCTGAGCTTCGAGGCCTGGATCCGGCTGCGGCGCGAGCAAGGCCTGGACGCAGCCCAAGCCCGCGAGGTCATGCGGCTGGGTGTCAGGGCGCTGTTGGCGACGCTGCCACAGGCGGCGTGAGAGGTGTTGCACGGATGAAGGCCGCGATGGCCTGAGCCACTTCAGCGCCGCGGTCCTCTTGCAGGAAGTGCCCGGCGCCACGGGTCACGGCATGTGGCTGCCCCTTGGCCCCGGGCACGCGCTGGTGCCAGATGCGGTGGCCGCCGCGTGTGACGGGGTCGCGGTTGCTGAACAGCGTGAGGAAGGGCTTTTCCCAACGCTCGAACACCGCCCAGGCCGCTTCGTTGCGTTCACGCTCAGGGTTGTCTGGCGTCGTTGGCACGAAGCCTGGGAACACCCGTGCGGCAACCCGGTGGGCCCGGGTGGGAAACGGCGCGTCATAGGCCGCCAACGCCTGTGGCGTCAAGCCGTCCACGCAGCCGGCCTTGACGATGCGGCCGATCGGAAACCAGGGGCTGTAGCGCGCGAATGCGCGCCAGATCTTGAACGCCCGCGGGACCGGTGTTGTGCCGGTGGGCAGGCCGCCGTTGGCGAGCACGACGCGATCGAAGCGTTGCGGTGCCGCCGCCACCATGCGCAGGCCAACCAGGGAACCCCAGTCCTGGCAGAACAGGGTCAGGCGCTGCGGGTCGATGGCCTCCAGCCAGGCGGACATCCACAGCACGTGGTGGAGGTAGGAGTAGTCGGCGGCGCGGGTGGGCTTGTCCGAACGGCCGAAGCCGATGAGGTCCGGCGCGATCACGCGAAAGCCGGCCTGCAACAGCACCGGGATCATCTTGCGGTACAGGAACGACCAGGTTGGCTCGCCGTGCATCAGCAGCACCGCGGGCGCATCGCGCGGGCCTTCGTCGATGTAGGCGACACGCAAGCCGCCCACCATCGTGTAGTGCGGGGCGTAGGGAAAATCGGGCACGGCGGCAAATCGGGCTTCATCGGTGCGCAGGAAGTCTTTGACGACGGGGAGGGGCTGCATCTCGCTCAAACTCCAAAAATACGGGCCAGGCGGATGCCAAGTCCCTGGACCCAGGGCGCGACGTAGCGCAGCCTGGGCTTGCTGGCCTCTGCGGCCTTCACGATCTGCCTGACGATGGAACCTGTGGACTTCGCTTCCAGAAAGGCAAAGGTGCGCGCCTCTTCGGCCTTCATGCGTTCGGCCTGGGCCGCAAAGTAGGACTGGGCACCCATCCAGGTGTACTTGCGGTCGGTCATCGCCTGGTTGAAGCCGGTGTGGATGGCGCCGGGCTCGATCAGCGCGGCGTGCACGTTGCAGCGCAATTGCTTGAGTTCGGCCCGCAGGCCCGCACCCGCCGCCGAGAGCGCGAACTTGCTCATCGAATACGGCATCAGGAAGGGCATGGGCACGCGGCCGGCGATGGAGCTGACGAACAGCACCGTGCCGCGCTGCCGCGCGATCATCCCGCGCAGTGCCAACTGCGTGAGTTCCAGCGTGGCGAACAGATTGACCTCGAAGACCTTGCGCACGCGGTCCACGTCCACCTCGGCCAGCGAACCTGATTCGCCGATGCCGGCGTTGTTGATCAACACGTCCAGGTCCAGCGCCAAGATCTGCTGCCGGTCGGCTTCTGCGGTGATGTCAAGCTTGAACACCCGCAACTGCACGCCGCGCGCCACGGCCTGCGCGCGCAGGCTGGCTGCCTGCGGCTCATCGAAGGTGGTGGCGATGACCTGGTGGCCCCGCGCCGCCAGCGCCCAGGCGGTGTCCAGGCCGATGCCGCTGCCGGCGCCGGTGATGAGGATGGTCTTCTTCATGCCGCATACACCCTGGCCAGCCGGCCCATCGACGACCAATAGAAGTCACGCCCCCAGCCCGGGCTGGGGAACACAACGCCCTGCATCAGGCCACCGCTGCGCACGCGGCCCCGCTCGATGCCGGTGCGGATGTCCAGCACGGCCACCTCTTCGCCATGGCGTCGGTGGTCGTTGATCACCAGTTCTCCGGTGTCGGCATACAGGATCATGTGGCTGGCACAGCCGAACGGCGCCTTGTGCCACAGCGGGGTCAGCGTGCGCAGGTCGGCGTTGAAGCGCCAGGCCTGCAGCACCGCATTTGCCGAGTCGTAGGCGACGGCGATGCCGCGCTGCACATCGACCAACGGCGGGTTGGTGATGCTTCCGCCGGGCAGGCCGCTCACATCCAGTGCCTGGTGGTCGGCCGCGTCGACCAGCGACACGCGGATCAGGCGGTTGGCCGTGCGGCTGACGCCGGCACCGATCATGCGGTGGCGGTAGCGGTGTGCGCCGTTGTCCATGAACCAGGCATGCTCGCCGTCGAGCACCACGTCCCAGCCGTGGGTCTGCTGGCTGCCGCCGATGTAGTCGAAGCGCCAGTCGGGATCCAGGGTCAATGCTTGCGCCGTGTCGTTCCAGTGGAAGCGGAAGATCGACCGCACACCCACGACATAGACGGTGTTGCCGCGGGCGCTGAGCCGGGCGATGGAGGGCTCGGGCGCATCGGTGTCGGCACAGGCCGGCAGGAGCGACGCAGGATCGATGACCGTCAGCCGGGCCGGCGTGCTGGCCGACAGGTTCTTGGTGACGATCAGACCGTTGTCCAGCACGACGAAGGAGTTGTAGGGCTGGTTCACCGGCAGCTCCAGCGACGCGAGCGGCGCGCAGCGCCGGTCCAACCGGTGGGCCCAGCGGCCGTAGACGACGTAGATGCCGCCGTTGCGGTGGATGGCCATGCCGCCGGGCCACATCGGCCCGCCGCGCAGGCGCGGTGATCGGTGAAGTGGCCGCAGCGTCACCGGGTCAATCTGTTCGACGCACGCCGTGGTTGGCAGGCCGAACTGGGCGCGCAATGCAGCATGGGTCAGCAGGTAGACCTCACCCGGCGCACCCAGCACGGTCATGGTGGACATCAAGGTGCGACGGGTGGTGGCGCGCAGGGTCTCACCGGTTCGCAGTCCCAGGCCGGCTCCAAAGTGCGGCTGTTGCAGCCGTTGCGCCCCGGCATCCTCGGCCGGCCACGGGCTGTCCAGGTAACCGCTGGTCATCCTGCAGCGCGGCGGCGGCGGCTGGCGCGCGTGAACAGCCACACCGGCACGCCCAGCAGCACCAGCAACGCCGCCACACCATGCACCCAATACGCAGGGATCCAGTAGTTGACGACGGAGTTGATCAGCACCTGCTTGACCGGGTTGTAGCCGTCGGGCATGGGCAGCACGCCATTGGCTTTGGCCCAGGCAGCGTACGCGGCCTGCAGCGCTGCAAACTGCGCCGGCATGGCCTTCTGCAGGTCGTTGGTTTCACCCGGGTCGGCGCGCAGGTCGTACAGGTGCCACTGCCCATCGCCCACCGGCGGGTTGTTCAGCACCAGTTTCAGGTCGCCCTGGAAGAGAGCCTTGTTGCCGGCCAGTTCGTAACCGAGGACGTCGTCACTGCTGCGCACGCGCAGGCTCGGGTTGGCCAGCACCGGCACCAGGCTGCGGCCTGTGAGGGTCTCGATGGACTGGCCTCGGTAGGTGCTGCCGGGGCGTTGCACCTGCGCCAGATCCAGCAAGGTGGGCACGATGTCGGTGACATGGGCCAGGCCGGCGTGGATCTGGTTGGCCGCTGCCCCCGGTGTGCCACTGATGATCAATGGCGAGCGGATCCCGCCTTCACCGGCGTAGAACTTGAACGTGCTCAGTGGCGAGGCCGAGGCGCTCGTCCAGGAAGGTCCCGGCACGACGTACGCGCCGGGTCCACCGAGGCGGTCGATGTCGCGGCTGTAGTCGTTGAACCGCAGCCACACGTCGGCCTCCTTGTAGTCCGAGCCCTCGGGGCCGTTGTCGGACAGGAAGACGAACACGGTGTTCTCGAACTCGCCGGTGGACTTCAGGTGGGCGATCAGGCGGCCGACCTCGTGGTCCATGGCGTCGGCCATCGCCGCATAGACCTCCATCAGCCGGGCCTGGTACTGCTTTTCCTGCGGACTCAGGGCGGCCCAGTCGAGCGTGGTGCCCATCGTCACCATCGCGGTGTCTTTGGGTACCAGGCCGAGTTCGGCCGCCTTGGCGCGGCGCGCCTCGCGCAGCGCGGTCCAGCCGCCGTCGTAGCGGCCTTTGTATTTGTCGATGACTGCTGGCGGCGCCTGCACCGGCACGTGGTTGGCCTGGAAGCCGACGTAGGCGAAGAAGGGCTTGCCGCTGGCGGCGCCGGCACGCAGGTATTCGATGGTCTTGTCGACGAAGAAGGTCGACGAGTAGAACCGCTTGGGCAACACCGGCGCCTTGCCGTCCTCGAACCAGTTCACGCGCGCCACATGGGGCAGGTAGCGCTTCTCGGGTTCCCAGTTGTCCGAACCCGTGTCCCCCATGACAAAGGATCGGTCGAATCCACGCTGGTCGGGCAGGTTTCGGGGTTCGATCCCGACATTCCACTTGCCGGCGACTGAGGTGCGGTAGCCGGCTGCCTGCAGCAGCGTGGCCACGGTGACCACGTTCGGCGTCAGCGTGGCCTGGTAGCCCGGCTGGCCCATGTGGGCGCCAGGCATGGTCTCGCGCAGGTTGCCGTGGCCATTGCGGTGGTTGTCCACACCAGTGAGCAGCATCGAGCGCGTCGGCGAGCACGATGCGGCGACGTGGAAGTTGGAGAAGCGCACGCCGCGCCGGGCCAGCGTGTCGAGGTTGGGCGTGGAGATTTCGCCGCCGAACGCGCCGACATCGGTGAAGCCCCAGTCGTCGGCCACCAGGACCACGATGTTGGGCCTGGCCGCTGCCGCTGCCGTTGCGCCCGGCGCAGGCAGCGCGGTGGCTGCGGCCAGCACGGCACCGCCAACCAGCAACCCGCTCGCCAGCGCGAACCCGATCAGGGTGGGTTTCATGGGGTCAGGCTTGCTTCAACGCGCGCGCTTGCTCGTCGGCCAACGGCTTCCAGTGCAGCAGGCCGAACAGCAGCGTCAGGAGCACGCTGACTGCCAGGGGGCCCCGGTACAAGCGCACGTGCTTGAACATGAACACCAACTCGCCGGCGTGCAGCGCCAACAGCACGCCGGCCACCCACGGCGTGCGGTCGAAGCTGCCGGCAGGCAGCAGACCGGCGAGCTTGGTAATGGCCATGGCATAGACGATCAGACACAGTGCGCGCAACAGGTAATTGATGGTCAGTTTCATGGGAGGGGCGGGGGTTGGTTGGGTTGGCTGGGAGCGAGCAGCGCCTGTTGAATGGCCCACAGACGGTCCTGTCCCCAGACGGCGGTGTCGCGCACCCGAAAGGACGGCACGCCCCACAGGCCCAGGCCCAGCATCTCGACGCGGTTGGCTTCGGCGACCGGGCGCCAGGACGCGTCGGTCATGGCCGCCTGGGCGTCGCCCCAGGACAGGCCAGCGCGTTCGGCGATGCGGCGCAGACCGCGGTCGCTGCCCGCGTCGACGCCTTCGGCCCACACGCCGTGCATGAAGGACAGCAGGTAGGCCTGGCCCTGGCCACTGCGCTCGGCCAGCGGCATCAGTGACAGGCCGCGCTCCACCGGCCGGCCCACCGGATCGTTGATGCGGCCGAACGGCGTGTGGCGCAGGTGGGCCTCGCGCGCGGCGTCCAGGCTGATGTACGTCCGCTTCTCACGCGGCACCGGCAGGCCGCGCATCACCATCGGCAGCAGGTAGCGCAGGCGCACCGGCGCACCGGTCAGACGGCCGAGCTCGAACACACGTGGCGCCACGATGGCCGAGTACGGGCTGCGCAGCGAGAAGTAGAAGTCGATCGGCGGCGGCGCATCCAGCGCGACGGGCGCGGCGAGATCGGCCTCAGGGGCAAACAGCAAGCCGGCGGTGCCGGGACGCTGTGCGCCCAGTTGCTGCAGCCGCTGCTCCAGGTGGTGCAGGCGGTCGAGGCCCCAGTACCACTCGCCTGCGTAGTAGAGAGTGGCGCCCAGGTAGTGACCCAGCCGCTGCCGCAGGACATTGGCCGCCGAGAGATGGGCCGCGGTCTGGGTTGCGCTGGCTGGCGGCGTGTTCTGCGCGGGCAGCGCACCTGGGGAGGCATCGGCGGCACTGGCCCACAGCGCGGCTGACAGTGGCCCTGCCGCTTCGACAAATCCCCCTTGGGCAACTGCCGAAACCAAGGCGCGGGTGGCCTGCTCCAGCGCTGCCACCGGGGGTTGCGCGCCTGGGTCCCGAAAGTCCAGGCCACGGTGTGCGGCGATGCGTTGCGCATCCTGGCGGCTGTACGCGACCAGCCGGTCGCGATCGGGTGCGGCAGCATCCGATGGCGGGCCCACGACATGGGCGACAAGGTCGATCTCATAACGCTGCACCAGGGCCGGCAGACAGGCCGCCAGCAGCGCGCTGTAAGGGTCATCGACCTGGTGGAAGTAGTGGACCCGATGCGGCTCGCCCCTGGACCGGCGCGCGCGCTCGGCCTTGTCGCGCGCCTTCAGCAGGCGGTCACGCGACAGCCAGCGCTGGCTCAGCGGCGGCATCAGCAGGCGACGGAGCGACATCGAGGGGACCCGCGTTGATGGTTGCGACGGTGGGCACTGGCGGGCTTGCGGGTGTTGCCCGATGCGGAAGAGGCCATTTCGTGGCCAGGAAATTCCGCCCGCAATACACCAGTGTCTTGCGGACGGAATCTACCACCTCAGTACACTGGTGTCTGTTCGGGTTTTCCAATTGCCCCGGTACGCTTGGCCACCAGCGCGCCCGTCCTGGTGCCCCCGGTGCGCCGGGTGTCTGACCGAGCTCCCCTCTCTCCCAATCCCGAACAACGATGAAGACAGAGAAACGCAAACGCATGCGGCCGGAGGGCCCGCCACTGACCCGAGATGACTGGCTGGATGCTGCACACGGGGCTGTGGTGGAGGGCGGGTTCGAACAGCTGCGTGTGCTGCAGATTGCCAAGGCCTTGCGGGTCTCGCGCGGGAGTTTCTACTGGCACTTCGCCGGTCAAGGCGACTTGCAGGCCGAACTGCTGGAACGCTGGCGCAGACAGCAGTTCGCCGCCGACGCGGCGCTGAAAGCCGAGGCGGCCGCGGATCCTCGGCAAGACCTGGCGCACGTGCTGGAAACCGCATTGGCACAGATCGGGCCCAAGATGGAGCACATGCGCTTTGAACTGGCCTTGCGCGGCCTGGGGCGGCGAGATCAGGCAGTCGCCCACATGTTGGCCGAGGTGGACGCGCTGCGCTTGAGCCTGTTCGAGCACAAGTTCTTGCAGCTGACCGGCGATGCCCGCACGGCCACGGAACTGGCCGCGCTGTTCTACCTGGCCGTGGTCGGCTGCTACCAGGCCCTGAGCCGCCCCGCCAACCCGCCCCAGCTCAAGGACTTCCTGCAGCGCTTGATCACCACCTACCTGATCGAGCAACAGGCTGCGCCGAAGGCCGGACAGGGCAACGGCCTGGCCAACAAAGCCTAGGCACGCGGCTGGTCGCGTTCGCGGGCAGCGTTGATCACCAGCGCGCCCAGCACCAGGCGGTTGATGCCGCCGGTCAGTTGCTCCAGCACAGGTGGTCGCCTGCGCGGGTGCCTGCGCGCACAGCGGTATGCAGGCTGAGCCCGTCGGGGTCTGCACACACCGGCCGATCAAGGCTGGGCCGTCATCGAAAACCCAAAATTGTTCATGGAAGTTTCACGAGCCGGCGAGCGCGACCGATGCATTGCAGGGTTAACCTTTAGGGGTATTGCAACTTTCCTCACTTTTGGAGATCGCACTCATGAGTCTGACCAAGCGCGCATTCGCCCTGCTCGCGGCCACCTCTGCCCTCGCCCTGGCAGGATGCGCCACCAAGCCGACTCCGGCCACCATCACCGACACTGCTGCGCGCACGCCACAGCTGTCGACCTTGAACAAGCTGATCGCCGACTCCGGCCTGGCTGACACCCTGAAAGGTGCCGGACCATTCACGGTGTTCGCGCCCAGCGACGAGGCATTCAAGGCCGTTCCGGCAAAGACCATGGCCGAGCTCGCGGCCAACAAGGACTTGCTGCGCTCCGTGCTCACGTACCACGTGATTCCGGGCAAGGTGATGGCCGCTGATGTGAAGATGGGCCCCGTCAAGTCGGTTCAAGGCGCCAATCTGGAAATCGGCATCGCCGGCACCTTCGTGACCGTCGGGGACGCGCTTGTGACGCAGGCCAATGTGCCGGTGTCCAATGGCGTCGTGCACATCATCGACCAGGTGATGATGCCCCCGGCACCGCCGCGCCGCTGAGCGCGAGTTTCCCGACCTCTGGCCCAGGCTGCGGCCGCAACCCGGGCCATGCGCTCGGCACAACGGCGTGCAAGGGCGCAGTCCACAGCGTCAGGCCGGACAGATCCCACGCCGCCAACAACTGCAGGCGATCGGTTTGTCGTGGCCGCCGTCGCCGCAGCGCAAGCGCGAGAGGCCGTGGGCCAGGATGCCGCATTCGCGCGAGGCGTCGCGCTCTTCTTTGACGACCTGCAGCAGACCGGCCCCGGTCTCAGGCCGTGCACCGTGCCGCCATCGCCCTGCGTGCCGCCTGCTGTTGGGTGGCCTCGGCGGTGGGGCCCCCTTCTGCGACATCGGCGCATGTGCGACCGACCGCTTCGGACAACGCGTTCACGGCAGCAGCAGCACCCGCCCCACCGTCGCCCGGTCGCCCGCCTGGGCGCAGGCCTGGGCATGCTGCGCCAGCGGCCAGCGTGATGTGACCAGCGGCTGGATGCGGCCGTCGCGGTGCAGGGCGGCCACATCCTGCATCAGCACACGGGCGGCGTCGGGCTGGCGTTCCTTGAACTGGCGCAGGTCCACGCCGACCAGGCTGGCGCCCTTGACGATGGTGAGGTTGCCCTTCAGCTGGCCGATGCTGCCGCTGGCAAAGCCCAGCACCAGATGCCGCCCGCCCCAGCCCAGGGTGCGGAAGGCGGTGTCGGTGAACGCGCCCCCGACCGGGTCGGCCACCACGTCCACGCCCTGCGGGCCGGCCAGGGCCTTGACCTGGTCTTTCCAGTCGTCGGCGGCCAGGTCGACCACCGCATCGGCGCCTGCCGCCCGCACTGCGGCGCACTTGGCCGCGCCGGTGGCGCCGCCGATCACCCGCGCGCCCATCACCTTGCCCAGTTGCAGCGCGGCTGCGCCCACGGTGCCGGTGGCACCCAGCACCAGCAGCGTCTCGCCGGGCTGCAGGTGGCCGCGCTCGCGCAGCGCATACAGCGCGGTGCCGTAGGGCATGAACAGCACGGCAGCCTCGTCCAGCGCAGCCTGCGGCGCCACCGGATGCAGCAAGGGGGCAGGCACGCACAGCTGCTGACACCAGGCGCCGATGGACACCGAGCCGCCGACCCGGTCGCCCACCGCCAAGCCGGTGGTGCCAGGGCCCAGGGCCTCGACCACGCCGGCAAATTCACTGCCCACGGTGAAGGGCAGTCCGGGCCGCCACTGGTAGCCGCCGCGGGCGATCAGCAGGTCGAAGAACGAGATGCCGCAGGCCTGCACCCGCACCCGCGCCTCACCAGCCGCAGGCTCGGGGGCGGGCAGGGTGTCCAGTTGCAGCGGCTGGTCGAAAGCATGGACGCGCAGGGCTTGCATGGTGCGGACGGCCGATGGCCAGCAGAGTTGGAAGCCGCATCGTAGGCGGGTCGCGGCGCTGACCGCCGTCACCCCAGGCTCACGCCACCATGGTGGCGTCGTCGCCCGGCTGGCCCTCGGCGTGCTGGCGGCCCAGCAGGTCCAACGTCATCACGCCCGACAGCACCACCACCGAGCCCGGCAGCGCCGGCGCCTCTTCACCGCGCTGCAGGGCTCGGCCGTCCACCACCGTGGGGTTGGTGCTGACCGAGCGCAGCACATCACCATCGGGCCGGCGCCGCAGCTCGAAGTGCCAGCGGCTGATCTGCCGGGTAGCCAGCGCGTCGGGCAGGGCCAGCACCACGTCGTTGGCGGTCATGCCCTCGATGATGTCGAGCCGGCCGAACGACACGATGTCCTGCGGCGGCATGTCGATCAGCTCGCCGCTCTCGCGCACGCGCACCGCCACCAGGTGCCGGCTGCGGTCCAGCCAGTGCAGCGACAGCAGGGCCAACGCCCGCCCCGCGCCCTTGAGCTGCACATCGCCCAGCGGCCGGCAGCGCAGGCGCAGCAGGTTGTCCAGCTCGCGGAAGCAGTCATGCGAGACGCGGATCTGCCCGGGCTCGGCCGACGCGGCGATGCGGGCGCACAGGTTCATCACATCGCCGGTGACCTGCACGCCGTCGGTGAGCACCCGACCGTGGTGCAGGCCCACGCGCAGCACCACCTGGTGGTTGCGCTCGCGGTGCAGATTGGCGGCGTTCAGGTCGTGCTGCAGCGCGCACATCGCCAGCGCTGCCTGCGTGGCGTCGGCAAAGATCGACACCGCGCCGTCGCCGGCGGTGTCGACCAGGCGCCCACCGTGGGCGTGCAAGGCGCGCTCCAGCGTGTCCACGTGCAGCTGCTGCAGCTGCCGTCCGTGGGCATCGCCGAAGCGCGCGAAGTAGGCGGTGGAGCCGACGATGTCGGTGAAGCAGACAGTGGCGCTGGTCTCGAACCGGCGCGACAGCTCCTGCGACAGCAGGGTCTGCAGACGGATGATCTCCGTCATCGAGAGGGTGTCGAGCTTGAGCGGGGAGTCGCTGGCCATGGCGGGGCGCCGCCGCAGGCGCGACTGGCGCGAGTCCCACATCCTAGTGCAATGGCTGCGCGTCCGGGCGCCGCGCGCCCGATGGTCAGTCCAGCCCGCGCACCGGCAGGCCCGGCCCGCGCTGCAGCCAGTTGTGCGGCGCATAGGCGGCCCGCCCGTCGGTGGCATGCAGGGTGTAGGCGTGGCGTGACCGGGCCGACCGGTTGGGCGCGCTCCAGTGGGGCAGCAGACCGTGGAAGACCACCAGCGTGCCGGCGGCAGCTTCCACCGGCACCGCGCTGCGGCTGTCGGGCCAGGGCGTGGCGTCCAGCGGCTCCATGCGCACCGAGTCGCCTTCCCGCACAAAGCGCTCGCGCAGCGGGCCGCGGTGGCCGCCCGGCTGCATCCACAAGCAGCCGTTGTCGACCGTGGCGTCCTCCAGCGCGAACCAGAAGCCGGTGACGCTGGACGGCGTGGTGTCGAAGAAGCTGGCGTCCTGGTGCCAGGTCACCTCGCCGCCGATGCCCGGCTGCTTGAAGATGTACATGCTCTGCCACAACTGCGGCTGCACCAGGCCCAGGTCATGTGCCAGTTCGGCCAGCGCCGGCCCGCGCGAGAAGGCGCCGAACACCGGATCCAGGTCGTGCATGGCATGGCCGATCTTGTTGATCGACAGCGCCTTGGCCTGGCGCAACCGGCCCTGGTCGTCGAACGCCTCTTCCTCGAAGAAGCACTGGATGCCTTCGGCCGACGCCAGGAAGTCGGCGCTGGCGCCGCGCCGCGCCTGGTCGCGGGTGGAGAAGACGGCGCGGTGGCTGTCGGCATCAAACGCGTCCACGATCTGCAGCGCGCGCTGGCGCAGTGCCGCCACATCGGCGGCAGCCTTGAAACCGGGCAGCACCAGGAAGCCGTCGGTCTGGTATTGCAATTGCTTGGCAAGGCTGAGCATCGGGGGATGATGCCATCGCGGTGCACCAACGCCGGGCACCGGCCTGGCACGCGACACCAGACCCGCGACACGCGACACTGCACCCCCCGCCGACGATGGACCCCCGACCATGCTGATCCGCAACGCCACCCTGACCGACGGCCGCACCGGCATCGACCTGCTCGTGCAGCAGGGCCGCATCACCGCGCTGGGCGCCGGGCTGTTCCACGGCCAGGCCGCCCCTGCCGGCAGCGACGACATCGACGCCGCCGGCTGGCTGCTGAGCCCGCCCTTCGTCGACCCGCACTTCCACATGGATTCCACGCTGAGCGACGGCCAGCCGCGGGTCAATGCCAGCGGCACGCTACTCGAAGGCATCGCGCTGTGGGGCGAGCTGAAGCCGCTGCTGACCGAAGAAGCGCTGGTCGACCGCGCGCTGCAGTACTGCGACTGGGCGGTGGCGCGCGGCATGGGCGCCATCCGCAGCCATGTGGATGTGTGCGACGACCGCCTGCTGGCGGTGCGCGCGCTGCTGGAGGTCAGGCGCCGGGTGGCGCCCTACCTGGATCTGCAACTGGTGGCCTTTCCGCAGGACGGCGTGCTGCGCGCCCCGGGCGCCCTGGCCAACCTGCAGCGCGCGCTGGACCTGGGCGTGGACGTGGTGGGCGGCATCCCGCACTTCGAACGGACCATGGCCGACGGCGCCGAGAGCGTGAAGATCCTCTGCGAACTGGCGGTAGAACGTGGGCTGCGCTTGGACATGCACTGCGACGAGAGCGACGACCCGCTGTCGCGCCACATCGAGACGCTGGCCTTCCACACCCAGCGGCTGGGTCTGCAGGGCCGGGTGACGGGCTCGCACCTCACGTCCATGCATTCGATGGACAACTACTACGTCAGCAAGCTGCTGCCGCTGATCGCCGAGGCCGGCGTGCATGCGGTGGCCAACCCGCTGATCAACATCACCCTGCAGGGCCGGCACGACACCTATCCCAAGCGCCGCGGCATGACCCGCGTGCCCGAGCTGATGGACGCCGGCGTCAACGTCGCCTTCGGGCAGGACTGCGTGATGGACCCCTGGTACGCCCTGGGCTCGGGCTGCATGCTGGAGGTGGCGGCCATGGGCCTGCATGTGGGGCAGATGACCAGCCAGGCCCGCATGCGTGCCTGCTTTGACGCGGTGACGGTCAACGCCGCCCGGGTGCTGGGCCTGCCGGCCGACGGCCTGGTGGTGGGCGCGCCGGGCGATTTCGTGCTGCTGCAGGCGCGCAGCCCGGTGGAGGCCCTGCGCCTGCGCGCCACCCGGCTGCTGGTGGTGCGGCGCGGCCAGGTGCTGGCCCGCTCGCCGCTGGCCACCGCCACGCTGGACCTGCCGGGCCGGCCGGCGCTGGTCGACTGGACGCTGCCGCGGTGACCCCCCACACATCGGCGGCCTGCCCTGGCCCGGCAGACGCCTTGGCTAGAATCGAATGCATTGCATTCCTCCGCCAGCCCCTGGCGATCTGACCCCCCACCATGAAACTCATCGGATCCCTCACCAGCCCCTACGTACGCAAGGTCCGCGTGGTGATGGCCGAGAAAAAGCTCGACTACCAGCTCGTCATCGAGGACGTGTGGGCCAGCGACGCCATGCTGAAGATGAATCCGCTGGGCAAGGTGCCCTGCCTGGTGCTGGATGGCGGCGAGGCGGTGTTCGACAGCCGGGTGATCGTGGAATACGTCGACACCCTGTCGCCGGTGGGCAAGCTGATCCCGCCGACAGGCCGTGAGCGGGTGGAGGTGCGCACCTGGGAGGCCCTGGCCGACGGCGTGTGCGACGCCGCGCTGCTGGCGCGCATGGAAGCCAACTGGGGCCCGCGGGAGGGCGCGCGCAGCCAGGCCTGGATCGACCGGCAGATGAGCCGGGTGAAGTCGGCCTTGAAGGCCATGAGCCTGGGCCTGGGCGACAAGCCCTGGTGCAATGGCAACCACTTCACCCTGGCCGACGTGGCCGTGGGTTGCAGCCTGGCCTACCTGGACTTCCGCTTCGCCTACATCGACTGGCGCGGCGACCATGCCAACCTGGCCAAGCTGGCCGAGAAGCTGGCCGCCCGGCCCAGCTTCATCGACACCGCACCACCGGCCTGACGCGGCCGCTCAGGCCGGCGCCGTCTCGCGTTGCGGCATGTTGCCGGCGCGTGCGTCGGAGCGGGGATCGGTGGGCGCAAAGCTGTCGGCCCGCGCCTGCGGCCAGTAGACGCTGAACACCGGGTGCGGCCAGGGAGCCTCGCCGCGTTCGGCGGCCAGCAGTTCACCCGGCGCCACTGTCAGCAGCAGGCTGCTGAGCAGGCGCACGTCCTGGTCACCGGTGCGGCGCACGATGTGGCTGGCGCTGATCTGGCGCGGGTGCTGCAGGCCGGCGGCCTGCACCAGTTCGCGCAGGGCCTCCAGCGTGTTGCGGTGGAAGTTGGCCACGCGGGTCAGCTTGTCGGGCACCACCAGCGCCTGCTGACGCACCGCGTCTTGCGTGGCCACGCCGGTCGGGCAGGTGCCGGTGTGGCAGTGCTGGGCCTGGATGCAACCCAGCGAGAACATGAAGCCGCGCGCCGAATTGCACCAGTCGGCCCCCAGCGCCATGGCGCGGGCGATGTCGAAGGCGCTGACGATCTTGCCGGCGCAGCCGATCTTGATGCGCTGGCGCAGGTTCATGCCCACCAGGGTGTTGTGCACCAGGCGCAGGCCTTCCTGCATCGGCGCGCCAACATGGTCGGCAAACTCCAGCGGCGCGGCGCCGGTGCCGCCCTCGGCGCCGTCGACGACGATGAAGTCGGGCAGCAGGTCGGTGGCGGCCATGGCCTTGACGATGGCAAACCACTCCCACGGGTGACCGATGCACAGCTTGATGCCCACCGGCTTGCCGCCCGACAGGCTGCGCAGCCGGTCCAGGAATCGCAGCATCTCGATCGGCGTGGAAAAGGCGCTGTGCGCGGCCGGGGAGACGCAGTCTTCGCCCACCGGCACGCCACGGGCGGCGGCGATCTCGGCCGTCACCTTGGGGCCCGGCAGCATGCCGCCGTGCCCGGGCTTGGCGCCCTGGCTCAGCTTCAGCTCGATCATGCGCACCTGCGGCTCGCGTGCATTGGCGCTGAACTTGTCGGCGCTGAAGCTGCCGTCGGCGTTGCGGCAGCCGAAGTAGCCTGAGCCGATCTCCCAGATCAGGTCGCCGCCATGCACCCGGTGGTGCTGGCTGATCGAGCCCTCGCCCGTGTCGTGCGCAAAGCCGCCGGCCTTGGCGCCGCCGTTCAGCGCCATGATGGCGTTGGCCGACAGCGCGCCGAAGCTCATCGCCGAGATGTTGAACAGGCTGGCCGAATACGGCCGCGTGCAGCGCGCGCCGCCGATGGGTGTGCGGAAGTCATGGCTGGCCACGCTGCTGGGTTGCAGGCTGTGGTTGATCCATTCATAACCCACACCGTGCACATCCAGCTGCGTGCCGAACGGGCGCTTGTCGCTCTCGTTCTTGCTGCGCTGGTAGACCAGGCTGCGCTGCTCGCGGCTGAAAGGCACGGCCTCGCGGTCGCTCTCCAGGAAATACTGGCGGATCTCGGGGCGGATCCACTCGAAGAGAAAGCGCAGGTGGCCGATGACGGGATAGTTGCGCAGCAGCGCATGGCGCGTCTGGCGCAGGTCGCTGATGCCGATGGCCAGGCCCGCGGCGCCAGCGGCCACCAGGGCCAGCGGCCAGCCGGTCGCCGGCTGCGCCAACCACAGCGACAACCCCGCAGCCAGCAGCAGCGCGGCCGTGGCCAGCGTGAGGTAGCGGATCGGAAAGAACCGGTCCAGGGCAATCAACCAGGTGGGCATGCCTGGCATTGGACGCCGCAGTGACCGCACCGATCGGTGGATCAGCAGGGCCGGCGGGTGCCAATCCACGCTGATAAACTCTCACGTAGCGCCGATTTGGTCCGGATTGCGGGCGCTTTAAAAATGCCGCTAAAAGTGTGACGCCCGACCCGGTGGACTGCTTGGCTAGCGGCACCGGGTCTTCTCATTTTGCAGGCGTCACGCACGCATCCGTCACTCACCATGGGCGCCATCGGCCACGTCACCCCCCAGACCCAGCACTTCGACGCCCCGCTGGCGCTGCGCAGCGGCGCGCAGTTGGCCGGCTACGCCTTGGTCTACGAGACCTACGGCACGCTGAACGCCGCGCGCAGCAATGCGGTGCTGGTGTGCCATGCGCTGAACGCCAGCCACCACGTGGCCGGCACCTATGCCGGGCAGGACAAGAGCGAAGGCTGGTGGGACAACCTGGTGGGCCCCGGCAAGCCGCTGGACACCGACCGGTTCTTCGTCATCGGCATCAACAACCTGGGCTCGTGCTTCGGCTCCACCGGGCCGATGCAGACCAACCCCGATCCCGCCAAGGGCGGCCGCCCGTGGGGCGCCGACTTCCCGGTGATGACGGTGGAAGACTGGGTCGACGCCCAGGCCCGACTGTTGGATGTGCTGGGCATCGAGCGCCTGGCCGCCGTGCTGGGCGGCAGCCTGGGCGGCATGCAGGCGCTGAGCTGGACGCTGCGCCACAGCGCGCGGGTGGGTGAGTGCATCGCCGTGGCCACCGCGCCCAACCTGTCGGCGCAGAACATCGCCTTCAACGAGGTGGCCCGCCGCGCCATCATCACCGACCCCGAATTCCATGGCGGCCACTTCTACGCCCACGGCGTGGTGCCGCAACGCGGCCTGCGGGTGGCCCGCATGATCGGCCACATCACGTATCTCTCCGACGACTCCATGGAGCAGAAGTTCGGCCGGCAGATGCGTGCGGCCGAACTGGGCTATTCCACCCAGGACATCGAGTTCCAGATCGAGAGCTACCTGCGCTACCAGGGCGACAAGTTCAGCACCTACTTCGACGCCAACACCTACCTGCTGATCACACGCGCGCTCGACTACTTCGACCCCGCGGCGGCGTTTGGCGGCAACTTGTCGGCCGCGTTCGCGGCGGCGCAGGGCAAGCGCTTCACCTTGGTGAGCTTCACCACCGACTGGCGCTTCTCGCCGGCGCGCAGCCGCGAGATCGTCAAGGCGCTGGTCGACAACCGCATCGACGTGACCTATGCCGAGATCGCTGCGCCGCACGGCCACGACGCCTTCCTGTTGGAAGACCCGCGTTACCACGGCCTGCTGCGCGCCACCTTCGACCGCATTGCCCAGCAGGTGGGCGCATGAGCGGCGTCACGACGGAGATGGAGCTGATCGCCGACCTGGTGCCGGTGGGCAGCCGCGTGCTGGACCTGGGCTGTGGCGACGGCGCGCTGCTGGCCCACCTGCAGCAGGCCAAGGGCTGCACCGGCTACGGCGTGGAGATCGCCGACGACAACGTGCTGGCCTGCGCCCGGCGTGGCGTCAACGTGGTGCAGCTGAACCTGGAAGAAGGCCTGGCGCTGTTCGACGACCACAGCTTCGACGTGGTGCTGCAGCTGCAGACCCTGCAGCACCTGCGCAACACCGAGAAGATGCTGCGCGAGACGGCGCGTGTGGGCCGCATCGGCATCGTCAGCTTCCCCAATTTCGCCCACTGGCCCAACCGGCTGAGCGTGGCCCAGGGCCGCATGCCGGTCACCCGCACGCTGCCCTACCAGTGGTACGACACGCCCAACATCCGCGTGGGCACGTTTGCCGACTTCGAAGTGCTGGCGCGGCGCAACGGCCTGCAGATCCTCGACAGCTTCGGCTTCCACGCCGGGCGTGCCGTGCGCCGCTGGCCCAACCTGCGCGCCAGCGTGGCGGTGTTCAAGATCGCACGGGGCCCGTGAGCGACATGGCTGCCGCCTGGCGCACCGCCGATGGCGTGGCGCTGCACCTGCAGCCCGGCCCGGCGCCCAGCGGCGCGGTGCGCGGCACGGTGCTCATCGTGCACGGCCTGGGCGAGCATGCCGGCCGCTATGCCCATGTGATGGCCCACCTGGCCGCCCACGGCTGGGCCAGCCTGGCCTATGACCAGCGCGGCCACGGCCGGTCACCCGGCCCGCGCGGCGGTGTGCCGCAGCCCGACGGCCTGCTGACCGACCTGGGCGCGGTGCTGGCCCATGCCCGCGCCACGCTGCCCGGCCCGCTGGTGCTGCTGGGCCACAGCCTGGGCGGGCTGCTGGCTGGCCGCTACGTGGCCGAGGGCCTGGCGCCGCAACCCGCAGCCTGGTGGCAGCCAGTGGACGCGCTGGTGATGTCGTCGCCCGCGCTCGACCCGGGCATGTCGGCCTTCCAGCAACTGCTGCTGGCCGTGGCCGCACCGCTGGCGCCCGGCGCGGCGCTGGGCAACGGCCTGCAGCCGGCCTGGGTGTGCAGCGACCCGGCAGTGGTGGCCGCCTACGTGGCCGACCCGCTGGTGCACGACCGCGTCACGCCCCGGCTGGTGCGCTTCATCGTCGACGCCGGGCTGCTGGTGCGCCAGCGTGCGGCGCAGTGGTCCGTGCCCACGCTGCTGCTGTATGCCGGCGCCGACCGCTGCGTGGCGCCGCGCGGCAGCGCCAGCTTTGCCGCAGACGCGCCGCCCGCCTGGGTGCAGGCACGGCGCTACGATGGCATGGCCCATGAAATCTTCAACGAGCCCGACCGGGCCCGTGTGCTGGCCGACCTGACCGACTGGCTGGCCCGCCTTCCGACCGCCGCAAGGAGCCCTGCATGAACGCCCGCGACCCGAACCTGCCGCTGCAACCCGATGAAGCCACGGCGCTGGGCGACTACGCCCGCCGCCGCTGGGACGAAGCCATCGTCCCGGCGCTGACCGACTACATCGCCATCCCGGCCAAGAGCCCGATGTTCGACGCCGACTGGGCCGCCCACGGCCACATCGAGCGGGTGGTGCGCGACGCCGCCCAGTTCTTCAAAACCAAGCCGGCAGGCAAGATCGGCTTCGGCCATAAAGCGCTCGTAGCCGGGCAAATCGGACGGACAAAAGCGGGCAATCTCAGCGCGCATGGTGGCCGCGTTGCCGCTGTAGTCAAACCAGGTACCGTCATCAAAACGGATCCGGTAAAACGGCTCCATCGGCTTTAAGGTGATGTCGTCGGCAAATCGGCGACCACACAGCGTCCACAGTTCTTCGAGCAAAAAAGGTGCCGTAATGATGGTGGGGCC
>JBBAPL010000019.1:33647-54022 GCA_040400895.1 Aquabacterium sp. | reverse complement strand
CCTGGCAGTCGGCCAGCTTGCCGGGCAGGCCCATGCCGTCCAGCACGCCCTTGCGGCGGGTCATCTCGCGGGCCTTGCGGGCGGCTTCACGGGCGCGGGCAGCCTCCACGATCTTGCCGCAGACGATCTTGGCGTCCAGCGGGTTCTCTTGCAGCCAGTCGGTCAGCAGCTTGCTGACGATCTCTTCCACCGGGCCACGCACTTCACTCGACACCAGCTTGTCCTTGGTCTGGCTGCTGAACTTGGGCTCGGGCACCTTCACGCTCACGATGCAGGCCAGGCCTTCACGCATGTCGTCTCCGGCAATCTCGACCTTGGCCTTCTTGGCCAGCTCGTTGTCGTCGATGTACTTGTTGATCACCCGGGTCATCGCCGCGCGCAGGCCGGTCAGGTGGGTGCCACCATCACGCTGCGGGATGTTGTTGGTGAAGCACAGCACGTTCTCGTTGTAGCTCTCGTTCCACTGCATCGCCACCTCAACACCCACGTTGGTGTTGTTGTCGCTGAGCTTGTCGCCCGCAGCGTGGAAGATGTTCGGGTGCAGCACCTTCTTGCCGGTGTTGATGAACTGCACGAAGCCACGCACGCCACCGGCAAACGCAAAGTTGTCTTCCTTGCCGTTGCGCTCGTCCACCAGGCGGATCTTCACGCCGTTGTTCAGGAAGCTCAGCTCGCGCAGCCGCTTGGCCAGCACGTCATAGTGGAAGTCGATGTTGCTGAAGATGGTCTCGTCGGGCAGAAAGTGCACCTCGGTGCCGCGCGCTTCCGTGTCGCCGACGATCTTCAGCGGCCGCACCTCGAAGCCGTCGCGCTGCTCGCTCAGGCCGTCTTGCGGCACGCCCATCGCAAATTCCATGAAGTGGGCCTTGCCGTCGCGGCGCACCGTCAGGCGCAGCCACTTGCTCAGGCCGTTCACGCAGCTCACGCCCACGCCGTGCAGGCCGCCGCTCACCTTGTAGCTGTTCTGGTTGAACTTGCCGCCTGCGTGCAGTTCGGTCAGCGCAATCTCGGCCGCGCTGCGCTTGGGCTCGTGCTTGTCGTCCATCTTCACGCCGGTGGGGATGCCGCGGCCGTTGTCGATGACGCTGACGCTGTTGTCCGAATGGATGGTGACGATGATGTCGTCGCAATGCCCGGCCAACGCCTCGTCGATGCTGTTGTCGACCACCTCGAACACCAGGTGGTGTAGGCCGGTCCCGTCGCTGGTGTCACCGATGTACATGCCGGGGCGCTTGCGCACCGCCTCCAGGCCTTCCAGGATCTGGATGCTGCCTTCGCCATAGGCTGCCGACGCTTCGTTGCCGGTCGATGCCACCGCGCCTTCGGCGGTGGGCACCTCGCGTTGCGTCACGCCCGAGCTGGTGGTCTTCTTCGGGTTGTTGGGCAGGGTGGCGTCGGTCATGGATGGTCTTCCAGGCCGCTGCTGCGGCCATCGTCATTCAAACTGGAGCCCCCGCCTGGCGGGGGGCAGGGGGTGCCCCACGGAATGGCATCGATGCCGATGCGGAGCTGACGCGCAGCGTCAGATCCTCATCGGCATCACCACGTACTTGAAACCGGTCTGTTCGGGCACGGTGATCAGCGCGCTGGCGTTGCCGTCCTGCAGCTCGATCTTCACCATGTCCTGGCTGATGTTGCTCAGCGCGTCCATCAGGTAGGTCACGTTGAAGCCGACCTCGATGGTGTCACCGCTGTAGTCGATCTCGATCTCTTCCTTGGCCTCTTCCTGCTCGGCATTGCTGCTGGCAATGCGCAAGGTGCCCGGCTCGATGTTGACCCGCACGCCCTTGAACTTCTCGCTCGTCAGGATGGCCGCGCGCTGCAGGCTGGCCAGCAGCGTGGCCCGGCCCAGCGTCACGCTGTTCTTGTGGTTCTTCGGGATCACGCGGTTGTAGTCGGGGAACTTGCCCTCGACCAGCTTGGTGACGAATTCCATGCCCGAAAAACCGAACTTGGCCTGGTTGCCGGCAAAGCGCATCTCGATGGGCGTGTCTTCGTCCTTCAACAGGCGCTGCAGCTCCAGCACCGTCTTGCGCGGCAGGATGACTTCCTGCTTCGGGATGTCGGTTTCCAGCTGGGCCTGGGCCAGGCCCAGGCGGTGGCCGTCGGTGGCCACCAGGGTCAGCTGCTTGCCTTCGGCCACGAACAGGATGCCGTTCAGGTAGTACCGGATGTCGTGCACAGCCATCGCGAAGTGCACCTGGTTGATCAGGGTCTTCAGCGTCTTCTGCGGCACGCTGAACACGGGGCCGAAGTCAACCGCCTCGTTGACCAGCGGAAAGTCATCGGCCGGCAGCGTCTGCAACGTGAAACGGCTCTTGCCGCCGGTCAGCGTCAGCTTGTTGGCCGCGGCGGTCAGCGTCACCAGTTGGTCCGCCGGCAGGGTGCGCAGGATGTCGATGAGCTTGCGCGCACCCACCGTGGTGCTCAGGTTGCCTGCATCGCCGCCCAGCGTGGCCTGGGTGCGTACCTGGATTTCCAGGTCGCTGGTGGTGAACTGGATGTCCTCGCCGGTCTTCTTCAGCAGCACATTCGCCAGGATGGGCAGCGTGTGACGCCGCTCCACGATGCCGGCGACGCTTTGCAGGGCCTCCAGCAGTTTTTGTTGCGGCGCTTTCAGAACAATCATGTCTTCCTCTTTGAACTTAGTAGTTCTAGTAGAGAGCGGTGGTTTTTGTGAACAAGCCCATTTTCGCCTGTCTTTTCAATGCGTTAGCCGAGGCGCAACCCTGTGCGCGGCAGGGGCTGAGCCTGGCGGATGACCGACAACAACTTGGCGGCGAGCGCTGAGCCTGTGGATAGCTGCCTGCTTGTTCCAGCGTTGTCCACAAGGCTGTGCCTTGACATCAGCCGCATTCATCAGCCTTTCAGGGTCTGTTCCAGCACGTGCAACTGCTGGTTCAGCTCGCTGTCTTTTTGTCGGTCGCCGCCGATCTTGCGCACCGCATGCAGCACGGTGGTGTGGTCGCGCCCGCCGAACAGCTCACCGATCTCGGGCAGGCTCTTCTGTGTCATCTCCTTGGCCAGGTACATCGCAATCTGCCGCGGCTTGGCAATGCTGGCCGGGCGTTTCTTGCTGTACATGTCGGCGATCTTGATCTTGTAGAAGTCAGCCACCGTCTTCTGGATGTTCTCGACACCGATCTGACGGTTCTGGATGGAGAGCAGGTCTTTCAGTGCCTCACGCGCCAGGCCGATGTTGATGTCCTTGTGGCTGAAGCGGCTGTAGGCCAGCACCTTGCGCAGCGCGCCTTCCAGTTCACGCACATTGGCGCGCACGTTCTTGGCCACGAAGAACGCCACGTCCTCGGGCATCTCGGTGCCCTCGGCCAGCGCCTTGCGGATCAGGATGGCCACCCGCATCTCCAGCTCGGGCGGCTCGATGGCGACGGTCAGGCCGGCGTCAAAGCGGCTGGTCAGGCGTTCATCGATGTCGACCAGGCCCTTGGGGTAGGTGTCGCTGGTCATGATGATGTGCGCCCGCTTGGCCAGCAGCGCCTCGAAGGCGTTGAAGAATTCTTCCTGGGTGCGGTCTTTCCCGGCGAAGAACTGCACGTCGTCAATCAGCAGCAGGTCCAGGCTGTGGTACTTCGCCTTCAGCTCATCAAAGGTCTTGCGCTGGTAGTTCTTCACCACGTCGGAAATGAACTGCTCGGCATGCAGGTACAGCACGCGGGCGTCGGGCTTGTCGCGCAGCAGCGCGTTGCCCACGGCGTGGATCAGGTGGGTCTTGCCCAGGCCCACGCCGCCGTAGATGAACAGCGGGTTGTACATGACGCCAGGCGCGCCGGCCACGTGCAGCGCGGCGGTGCGGGCCATCTGGTTGGCACGGCCGGCCACCAGGGTGTCGAAGGTGAGCGCGGTGTTCAGCTTGTGGCTGTTGGATGCCGGCGGCAGGTGCAGCCCATGGCCCGGGCCATGGCCGCTGGTTTGGGCTGTCCGGCCATCACCCGCCGGGCCGGGATAGGCTGGCCTGACGCTGGTGGACGGCGCCATCGCCTGGCCATTCAGCAGCGCAGCGGCCCGCACCGGGCCGTTGGCCGGTTGCAGGCGTGACGGCGCTGCTTCGCGCGCGGCCAGTGCCAGCTCCAACCGGATTGGGCAGCCGGCCAGCTCGGTCAAGATGTTCTCGATGCGGTGCGCATACTGCGACCGGATCCAGTCCAGCTTGAAGCGGTTGGGCACGCGCACCTGCGCGACGGCGCCCCCCTGGCCGTCATCGCTGATGTCGGCCGGCGGTAACCCGCGGATCCAGGTGTTGAATTGCTGTTCGGACAGTTCGGTCGCGAGTCGATCGCAACCCCGCTGCCACAGGTCTGGGCTCATTGTGGACAAGTTCTTCTGAGAGCGGCTGCATTGTAGGCCTGGCCGGCTGGCCAGGCCACGGTTATCCACAGTTCCGTGCGGCCCGTCAATCGCCCCGCCAAGCCACGGTTTGTGGTGCAAGTGTTTGACCGCAAAGGAGCTTTTTGCTCTAATCATGGGTTTCCCCAACGCGCAGGTGCGCGCTGGCCGGGCTGAATGGTTGCCCCAGGTAGATCACCAAGACGATCTGCGTGGTGCCCGCCAGACCCCCAGCGCACCCCTATTTCGAGCATCCGGCACCCGCCGCTGCAACCTGCGCCCAGCGTTGTGGGGCCCCTGAAGGAATTGACCATGAAGCGCACCTACCAGCCTTCCAAGACGCGCCGCGCCCGTACGCACGGTTTTCTCGTCCGCATGAAGACCCGCGGCGGTCGTGCTGTGATCGCTGCGCGCCGCGCCAAGGGCCGCAAGCGCCTGTCGCAGGTCTGACCCCGGCGGCTGCGGCATCCCCTGTCGCGCACCCAGGTTCCGGCACACCACGGCAAGCCATGGTCGGGCGCATCCTGCGATCGGCCGATTTCCAGCGTGTGCTGGCTGTTTCGCCGCGTTCGCGCAGCACGCACTTCGCCGTGCACCACGTGCCGGTGAGTCCCAGCTTGCCCGCCAAACCCCAGCGCAAGCCGGTTTCAACACAGTTATCCACAGGCGATGCACTCAGTTGCCCACCGGCTGTGGATGACATGCCTGTGAAGGTGGCTGGCGTGATGGCGGATCCGGTGCCTGACAGCTTGCCTCTGGGCCAGTGGCTGGGCATGGTTGTGCCCAAAAAGCATGCACGCCGTGCGGTCACCCGCAACCTGATCAAGCGGGAAATGCGCGCCACCATGGCCAGCGCTGGCGCAGCCCTGCCTGCAGGCCTGTGGGTGTTGCGCCTGAAGGCGCCCTTCGACCGACAGATGTTCACCAGCCCGGGGTCCGTGCCGCTGCTGCAGGCCGCCCGCGATGAGTTGCTGCTGCTGCTGCAACGCGCAGCCGCGCCGCGGCGCTGATCGGCCAGCCGTGGATATGCCACCTCTGGGCCATTGGCCGCGCCTGGGTCTGATCGGCCTGGTGCGTGGCTACCGCCTCTTGCTGAAGGCGTGGCTGGGCAATGTCTGCCGCTTCGAGCCCAGTTGTTCTGCCTACGCCCTGGATGCGCTGCAGCAGCACGGTGCGGCTGCCGGCAGTTACCTGACGGCTCGCCGCATCCTGCGCTGCCATCCCTGGTGTGACGGCGGCTGCGACCCGGTGCCCGCCAAGCCCCCGTCCCTGTTCACCCGTTTGCTTTCTTCGAAGACCCGTCCATGACCGACATCCGCCGTTCCATCCTCTGGATCGTGTTCTCCGTCTCGCTGGTGATGCTCTGGGATGCGTGGAACACGCACAGCGGCCATCCGTCGATGTTTGCGCCCACTGCGGCCAAACCCGTTGCGGCAGCTGGTGCTGCGCCAGCATCGGCGGCCGGGGTTCCCGCTGCTGTGCCGGCCGCCGCCGTGGCGGGGGCCACACCGGCCCCGGTGGGTGCAGCGGCCACACCCACGGCCGCAGCGGCTGTGCCGGTGGCCAGCGAGCAGGTGACCATCACCACCGACGTGGTCAAAGCCACCTTCGACACCAAGGGCGGCGACCTGGTGCGCCTGGAACTGCTGAACTACCGCGACGCCGTCGATCCGAAGCAGAACGTGGTGCTGTTCGACCAGACCGCGCAGCGGGTGTACCTGGCCCAGACCGGCCTGGTGACCACCCAGCCCGGCGTGTCGCTGCCCAACCACTTCACCGTGATGCGGGCCCTGCCGGGTGAGCGCACCCTGGCGGCTGGCCAGCCCAGCCTGAGTGTGAGCTTCGAATCGCCCGAGATCGGGGGCGCCCAGTTGGTCAAGACCTACACCTTCAAGCGGGGTGAATACCCGGTGGCGGTGCAGCACACCGTCAAGAACAACGGCGCGGCGGCAGTCAGCCCGCAGCTGTACCTGCAGTTGTCGCGCGACGGCAACCCGCCGGCCGGTGAGTCGAGCTTCTACTTCACCTTCACCGGCCCGGCGATGTACACCGACGCGCAGAAGTTCAAGAAGATCGAGTTCAAGGACATCGAGAAGGGCAACGCCGACCACGACAAGACCGCCAACAACGGCTGGGTGGGCATGGTGCAGCACTACTTTGCCAGCGCCTGGCTGCTGCCCGACAGCGCGCAGCGCGAGTTCCGCACCGCCAAGGTCAGCGCCAACTTCTATTCCATCGCCATGGTGCTGCCGCTGGGCGACGTGGCGCCCGGCGCCAGCAAGACCCACACCGCCACGCTGTTTGCCGGCCCCCAGGAAGAAAAGAAGCTCGAAACCATGGCGCCCGGGCTGGAGCTGGTCAAGGACTACGGCTGGCTCACCATCCTGAGCAAACCGCTGTTCTGGCTGCTCGACCAGCTGCACCTGTTGCTCGGCAACTGGGGCTGGGCCATCGTGGCGCTGGTGGTGCTGTTGAAGATCGCGTTCTACTGGCTCAATGCCCACGCCTACAAGTCCATGGGCAAGATGAAGGCCATCAACCCCAAGGTGATGGAGATGCGCGAGCGGTACAAGGACAAGCCGCAGCAGATGCAGCAGGAGATGATGCGCATCTACAAGGAAGAGAAGATCAACCCGCTGGGTGGCTGCCTGCCGATCTTTGTGCAGATGCCGTTCTTCATCGCGCTGTACTGGGTGCTGCTGTCGAGCGTCGAAATGCGCGGCGCGCCGTGGATCGGCTGGATCACCGACCTGTCGACCAAGGACCCGTTTTTCATCCTGCCGCTGCTGATGACCGCCAGCACCATGTTCCAGACCTGGCTGAACCCGACGCCGCCCGATCCGGTGCAGGCCAAGCTGATGTGGTTCATGCCGCTGATCTTCAGCGTGATGTTCTTCTTCTTCCCGGCAGGCCTGGTGCTGTACTGGCTGACGAACAACGTGCTGGGCATTGCGCAGCAGTGGTTCATCAACCGCCAGCTGGGGCTGAACAAGTAGCCGCCGCTGCCGTGCGTGACGGGCTGCACGGCCGCGGCCTGCGCACCCCCGTACCGAGGCTACCCGGCGCTGCCTGATGCGCCGATGATGGTCTGACGGACGCAGGCTCTTGCCGCATCCACCGGTCAATGCGGGGTCCACCCGGTGTCGCCAGGCACCGGACCTGGAACGTGCAGCGGGTCGCCCACGCGGGCGGCCCGGCGTTCCACCCCGCGCCATCTGCCTGCGCTGCCGTCACCCGCGGCGCCCCGCTGCCGGCCGCACGCTGCACCACAATCTGCCGCGTGCACCGTCCCCTCTCCGCCCCCCAGCCTGACCCGATCGTCGCCATTGCCACTGCCCCCGGCCGTGGGGCTGTGGGCATCGTGCGGGTGTCAGGCACCGGCCTGGTGGGCCTGGTGCAGGCCGTGTGCGCACGGGTGCTGCCAGCACGCCAGGCGGTCTACGGGCCGTTCAGGGATGCCGATGGCCAGCCCATTGACCAGGGCCTGGCGCTGTGGTTTCCCGCCCCGCACAGCTACACCGGCGAAGACGTGCTGGAGTTGCAGGCCCACGGCGGCCCGGTGGTGTTGCAGCTGCTGCTGGCGCGCTGCTTGCAGGCCGCCGCCGCGCCAGACCCAGCCACCGGCGCGCCCACCGCACCCCGCCTGCGCCTGGCCGAGCCGGGTGAATTCACCCAGCGCGCCTTCCTCAACGACAAGCTCGACCTGGCCCAGGCCGAGGCGGTGGCCGACCTGATCGAGGCCAGCACCGAGGCGGCGGCCCGCTCGGCCGGACGCTCACTCAGCGGCGCCTTCTCGCAAGAGATCGAGGCCCTGCGCCAGCGCACCGTGCGACTGCGCATGCTGGTGGAAGCCACGCTCGACTTCCCCGAGGAGGAGATCGAGTTCCTGCAGCAGGCCGACGCGCTGGGCCAGTTGGCCGCCATCGACACGAGCCTGGCCGCGGTGATGGCGCGTGCCCGCCAGGGCGCGCTGCTGCGCGAGGGCCTGCAGGTGGTGCTGGCCGGCCAGCCCAACGTGGGCAAGAGCAGCCTGCTGAACGCGCTGGCCGGGGCCGAGTTGGCCATCGTCACCGCCATCCCCGGCACCACCCGCGACAAGGTCAGCCAGACGATCCAGATCGAAGGCGTCCCGCTGCACATCACCGACACCGCCGGGCTGCGCGCTGATGACGAGGCCGGCGACGAGGTCGAACGCATCGGCATCGGCCGCAGTTGGGCCGCCATTGCCGACGCGGATGCGGTGATCTTCCTGCATGACATCACCCGCAGCGGTCAGCCCGGGTATGAAGCGGCCGAGGCCGCGATCGCCGAGCGCCTGGCCAGCGTGGCGCCCAGCCGCATCCTGCAGGTGCACAACAAGTGCGACAGCCCGCGGGCCGGCGGCATGCTGGCGCTGCCCACCGGCGCCATCGCCTTGTCGGCACGCACCGGCGCGGGGTTGGACGCGTTGCGCCAGGCGTTGCTGCAGCGCGCCGGCTGGCAGACGTCGACCGAGGGCGTCTACATCGCCCGCAAACGCCACCTGCTGGCGCTGCAGCGCTGCGCCGCCCACCTGCAGGCCGCGCGCGATCACGCGGCGTCCGGCGACGCGGCGCTGGACCTGTTTGCCGAAGAACTTCGCCTGGCGCATGGCGCGCTCAGCGAGATCACCGGTGCCTTCACGTCCGATGACCTGCTGGGCGAGATCTTTGCGGGGTTCTGCATCGGCAAGTAGCCCTGCCGGCAACGCCATCGAATTCCGCTGACCTGGGCGGTGCGGGCGGCGCCTGCGTCAGTGCCCGTCTCAGTGCCCGGAGAAGTCGACCAGCGTGAACAGCGGCAGCCCCGCATCGCGCAGCCGGGCCGAGCCACCCAGCTCGGGCAGGTCGACGATGGCGGCGCCCTCCAGCACCGTGGCGCCCAGCTTCTCCAGCAGACGCATGCCGGCCATCATGGTGCCGCCGGTGGCGATCAGGTCGTCGATCAGCACCACCCGGTCGCCGGCCTTCACGGCGTCGGTGTGCAACTCCACCGTGGCGCTGCCGTATTCCAGCTCGTAGCTCTCGGCCACGGTGGTGAAGGGCAGCTTGCCCTTCTTGCGGATCGGCACGAACCCCACGTTCAGCTCGTAGGCCACCACCGCGCCGATGATGAAGCCGCGTGCGTCCAGCCCGGCGATGGCGTCTGGCTTGGCGTCGAAGTAGCGGTGCACGAACTCGTCGATCAGCACCCGGAACACCTTGGGGTTCTGCAGCAGTGGCGTGATGTCGCGGAACTGCACACCCGGCGCCGGCCAATCAGGCACGGTGCGGATGTGGTCGCGGATGTAGTCGGTGTGCAGGGCCAGCGGGGAGGCCTGGCGCGGGGCGGTGGTTGACATGTTCATCCTTTCAGCAGTTTGGCTTCGGCCAGGGACAACAGCTCGGGCACGCCCGACAGCACCAGCGTGTCGCCTGCAGCCAGAACCAGCGCGTCGTGTGCGTCGACCACCCGGCCGCTGGCCTGGCGCACGCTGACAACCTGCACGCCCAGCGCATGCAGCGCCTGGTCGCCCAGCGGCTGGCCTACGCAGGCGGCGGCCGCCGGCAGCGACACGGTGCCCAGGCGGGCCTGGTGGCGCTCTTCGGCGGTGTCGTCGTCGGCGCCGTGGAAGTAGCCGCGCAGCAGGTTGTAGCGCTTGTCGCGCGCGTCGCGGGTGATGCGGATCACGCGCTGCATCGGCACGCCCACCAGGGCCAGGGCCTGGGCGGCCAGCATCAGGCTGCCTTCGATGGCCTCGGGCACCACCTCGGTGGCGCCGGCGTCGCGCAGACGCTCCAGGTCGGTGTCGTCGATGGTGCGCACGATCACCGGCACCTTGGGCGCATGCGCGCGCACCAACTGCAAGATCTTCAGCGCCGACGGCGTGTCGTGGTAGCTGACCACCACCGCGCTGGCGCGCGCCAGGCCGGCGGCCATCAGGCTGGGCAGGCGGGCGGCGTCGCCGAACACCACGCTCTGGCCGGCGGCAGCGGCCTGGCGCACCCGGTCGGGGTCCAGGTCCAGCGCCATGTAGGGGATGGCCTCCTGCGTCAGCAGCCGCGCCAGGTTCTGGCCGCTGCGGCCGTAGCCGGCGATGATCACGTGGGCTTCGGTCTTGATCGACTTCTTGGCGATGGACGTCAGCTGCACCGACTGCATCAGCCATTCACTGGACGACAGCTTCATCACCACCCAGTTGCTGTGCATCACGATGAACGGCGTGGCCAGCATTGACAGCACCATGCAGGCCAGCACCGGGCTGACCCACTGCGGCTCGACCAGCCCCCGGTCGGCGCCCAGCGTCAGCAGCACGAAGCCGAATTCGCCCGCCTGCGCCAGGTACAGCCCGGTGCGGATGGCCACCCCCGGCGAGGCGCGGAACAGCCAGGCCAGCGCCGCCACCAGCGTGCCCTTGACCAGCAGCGGCCCCACGCTCAGCAGCAGCACCAGGCCCCACTGGTCGATCACCGGCCGCCAGTCCAGCTTCATGCCGATGGTGATGAAGAACAGCCCCAGCAGCACGTCGTGGAACGGCCGGATGTCGGTCTCCACCTGGTGCTTGAACTCGGTCTCGGCCACCAGCATGCCGGCCACGAAGGCGCCCAGCGCCAGGCTCAGGCCCGCATGCTCGGTCAGCCAGGCCAGGCCCAGGGTGATCAGCAGCAGGTTCAGCACAAACAGCTCTTCGCTCTTGCGCCGCGCCACCAGGGTCAGCCACCAGCGCATGGCCCGCTGGCCGCCCACCAGCAGCAGGGTCAGCAGCACCACCGCCTTGACCATGGCCAGGCCCAGGGCCCAGGCCATGTCCTCGCCGCTGCTGCCCAGCGCGGGGATCAGCACCAGCAGCGGCACCACGGCCAGGTCCTGGAACAGCAGCACGCCCATCACCCGGCGGCCGTGCTCGCTCTCCATCTCCAGCCGCTCGGCCATCAGCTTGACGACGATGGCGGTCGATGACATCGCCATCGCCGACCCGAGCACGATGGCGCCCTGCCAGCCCAGGCCCCAGCGCCCGCCCAGCCAGTGGTAGCCCGCCGCCAGCAGCGCATTGCCGGCCACCGCGCCCAGCACCGTCAGCACCACCTGCGACAGCCCCAGCCCGAACACCAGGGTGCGCATGCTGCGCAGCTTGGGCAGGTTGAATTCCAACCCGATCACGAACATCAGGAAGACGACGCCGAACTCGGCCAGGTACTTGACCCCGGCGGTGTCCTTGGCCAGCGCCAGCGCGTTGGGACCGATCAGCACGCCCACCGCCAGGTAGCCCAGCATCGGCGGCAGCTTCAGCAGGCGGCAGCCCACCACGCCCAACACGGCGGCCACGAGGTACAGCAAGACAAGTTCAAGGGTGGTGGCCATGCCGTCCGTGGTGGGCGGGCACCCGGGGGGGGCGCCTAGAATCAATTTGCAATGTCCTTGATCCTAAGCCAGCACCCCTGCGGCAGCCGATGTGCGCTGTCGCCATGAGCATGCACCCGCCCGCACCCACAGCCGCGCAGGCCGCACGCGCCATGCAGTTGGCGGCGCAGACCTTCGAGATCGAGGCCCGCGCCCTGCTGGGGCTGGCCGCGCGCCAGGGCCCGGGCTTTCCCGCCGCGGTGGTGGCCATGCTGGCCTGCAGCGGCCGGGTCATCGTGATGGGCATGGGCAAGAGCGGCCATGTGGGCCGCAAGATCGCCGCCACGTTGGCGTCCACCGGCACGCCGGCGTTCTTCGTGCACCCGGCCGAGGCCAGCCATGGCGACCTGGGCATGGTGCAAACCGGCGACGTGGTGCTGGCCATTTCCAACAGTGGCGAGAGCGATGAGCTGGCCGCCGTGCTGCCCGCACTGCGCCGCCTGGGCACCACCCTGGTGGCGATGACCGGCAAGCCGGAATCCACCCTGGCGCGCCATGCCGACCATGTGCTGAGCAGCGCTGTCGACCAGGAGGCCTGCCCGCTGAACCTGGCGCCCACCGCCAGCACCACCGCGCAGATGGCACTGGGCGACGCCCTGGCCGTGGCCCTGCTGGATGCGCGCGGCTTCAAGGCGGAAGACTTTGCCCGCTCGCACCCCGGCGGCGCGCTGGGCCGCAAGCTGCTGGTGCTGGTGTCCGACCTGATGGTGCAGGGCGACGCGCTGCCGCTGGTGCAGGCCGACACCCCGTTCATCGCGATGATGCGCACCATGTCGGCCAAGGGCCTGGGCACGGCCCTGGTGGTGGACGCTGCGGGCCGGCTGCAAGGCATCTTCACCGACGGCGACCTGCGCCGCCAGGTCGAGCGCGGCGCCGACCTGCGCGCGCTGACGGCCGGCGCCGTCATGCACCCGCGGCCCAAGACCGTGGCCGTCGATGCGCTGGCCGTGGAAGGCGCCGACCTGATGGAGCAGCACCGCATCACCGCCGTGGCGGTGCTGGATGGTGCGCAGACGCTGGTCGGCCTGCTCACCATCGGCGACCTGATGCGCGCCAAAGTCGTGTGACCGCGCTGCACTTCCCGCCCGAACTGCTGCTGCGCGCCCAGGGCGGCGCACTGGGCACGGGCATCGGCATGCGTGCGGCCATCTTCGACGTGGACGGCGTGCTCACCGACGGCCGGCTCTACATCGGCGAGGCCGGCGAGGTGTTCAAGGCCTTCCATGTGCTGGACGGCCACGGCCTGAAGCTGCTGGCGCAGGTGGGCATCACGCCGGTGATCATCACGGGGCGCGATTCACCGGCGGTGCGCCGCCGCGTGGCCGACCTCGGGCTGGCCCACGCGCACTACGGCGTGTCCGACAAGCTGGCTGTCGCCCAGGCGTTGCTGGCGGAACATGGCTGGCAATGGCCGCAGCTGGCGGTCATCGGCGACGACTGGCCCGACCTGCCGCTGCTGGCACGCGCCGGCTTCGCCTGCGCGCCGGCCAATGCCCATGCCGAGGCCCGCGCGCTGGCCCACCATGTCACCACCGCCCGCGGCGGTGAGGGCGCTGCGCGCGAGTTCTGCGACCTGCTGCTGCAGGCCAGCGGGCGCTACGGTGCGCTGCTGGCTGCGCACCAGGGCACGCTGGATGGTCGCTGACTTGGCCGTCGCACCCGAGGGGCTCGGCCGACGGACGCGTCGGACGAGGGGCTGACATCAACCGCCCCGAGCTGCACCTGCCCGATCTGCCCGAGGTGTCGGTGCAGCTGGGCCTGCCCGTGCTGGGCACCACCGACGCAGCCGCGGCCGGCCGGCCGGGTCGCGCGCCCCAGCCCTGGCGCCACCGCCTGCTGCGCACGCTGTCGTCCTACCTGCCGCTGCTGCTGATGGCCCTGCTGGCGGCCGGCACCTGGTGGCTGGTGCGCAACACGCCGCAGGCCCCGGGGGCGCGTGCCGCCGCGCCGCCCAGCCAGACCCCCGACTACACCATGACCGGCTTCGCGATCGTGCGTTTCGCCCCCGACGGCCAGGTGGCGCTGCGCATTGCCGGTGACGTGCTGCGCCACTACCCCGCCACCGACCGGCTGGAGATCGACGGCGTGCGCATCCAGGCCACCGCCCCCGACGGCCGCACCACCGACGCCACGGCGCGCCAGGCCGTGGCCAATGGCGACGGCAGCGAGATCCAGCTGCTGGGCGGTGCCCAGGTGGTCAGCCAGTTGCCCGGCGGCCAGGTGCTGGAGGTCAAGGGCGAGTTCCTGCATGCCTTCCTGCGCTTCGAGCGGCTGCGCTCGCACCTGCCGGTGCAGGTGCGCCATGGCGGCACCGAGGCCCGTGCAGGCGGGCTCGACTACGACAACCTGCAGCGCCAGCTGACACTGAACGGCCCGGTGCGCGCCACCGTGGCGCCGCCCGGCCGCCCCAGGCCCCCCGCGTCGCCAGGCCCAGCCCGATCACCATGACCCGGCCGCTCGTCTTCATCACCGGCGCGTCCAGCGGCATCGGCCAGGCCCTGGCGCTGCGCTACCACCGCGCGGGCTGGCGACTCGCCCTGGTGGCGCGCCGGGCGGACGTGGTGCGGCAGTGGGCCGCAGCCCATGCCATCCCCGCGGCCGATGTGCTGGTGCTGGCCGCCGATGTGCGCGACGTGCAAGCCATCACCGCCGCCGGCCGCGCCTGCGTCGCCCAGGCGGGCCTGCCCGATGTGGTGATTGCCAACGCCGGCATCAGTGTGGGCATGGACACCGCCGACGCCGCCGACCTGGAGGTGATGCGCGCCACGTTCGAGACCAACAACCTGGGCATGGCGGCCACCTTCCAGCCCTTCGTGGCGGCGATGTGCGAACGCGGCAGCGGCAAGCTGGTGGGCATCGCCAGCGTGGCCGGCGTGCGCGGCCTGCCTGGCCATGGCGCTTACTGCGCCAGCAAGGCGGCGGTGTTCGCGTACTGCGAGAGCTTGCGCGGTGAATGCCGGCCGCACGGCGTGCAGGTGGTCACCATCGCCCCCGGCTACATCGACACGCCGCTGACGCAGCGCAACCGCTACCGCATGCCGTTCCTGATGGCGCCCGAGGCCTTTGCCGACCGCGCTTTTGCCCACATCGGCGCTGGCGTGCGCACCCGCTTCATCCCGTGGCAGATGGGCGTAGTGGCCAGCCTGCTGCGCTGGCTGCCCGACGCGCTGTTCGACCGCCTGCTGGCCGGCCGGCCTCGCAAGCGCCGGCAGCACGAATGAGCCGCAGCCGTCGTTGCCGCGCCATATAGGCGATAGGCATGAGGCGCAATCCCCTGTTTGTGGGGGTCGGCAGGACGCGCTAACTGCCGTTAAAAAGTGAGGGCCTCTCGACGCGAATGCGTCAACAATTCCGTCTCTGGACGCACACAGCGTGACAGCGCGCAGCCTTTGCTTTGCGCGCAGCAAAGCCGAGGAGATCCCATGTTCGAGAAACTGGTACCGGTCAACAAGATCCGGCATGCGCACAAGCGCATCAAGCAGATCCAGGGTTTTGGCTTTGCGGCCAACTTCCACATTGCCTCGGTCATGGTGCATGAATTTGCCCGTGCGGCCGCCACCTACCCGGTTGTCTTCCTGGAAGACAAGGCGCAGGACGGCTTCCGCCCGGTGGCCCTGCTGGGGCTGGACAGCGGCGAGAACCTATTCGTCGACGCCAGCGGCAAATGGCAGGCGTCGTATGTGCCGGCCATCATCCGCCGCTATCCGTTCGCACTGGCCGGTGCGGCTGAGGAGGGCAAGTTCACCGTCTGCATCGACGAGGGCAGCCCGCTGGTCAGCGACACCGAGGGCGTGCCACTGTTCGACGAGAACGGCGAGCCCACCGAGGCCATCGAGAACGTCAAGCGCTACCTGGGTGAATTGCAGCAGATGGACGCATTCACCCGCGGCTTCTGCAACTGGCTGGCCGAGAACAACCTGTTCATCCCGCTGAACATGCGGGTGCGCCAGGCCGAGCAGGTCAAGAACATCACCGGCTGCTATGTCATCAACGAAGAGCGGCTGAACAACCTGTCGGACGAGCGCTTCCTGCAGATGCGCGAAAAGCGCTACCTGCCGGCGGCTTATGCGCACCTGATGTCGCTGGCCCAGATCGAGCGGTTGATGACGCTGAAACAGGAACGCAGCCCCGCTCCGCCGACTGCCGCCTGACCCAGCAGCAGCAAGCCGCGCTTACGCCCTGCCGCCACTGCCGTCCAGGACCCGCGTGCGTCGCCACTCCAGTCCGTCTGCTGCGCCGCGCAGCTCTGCCCTGTTGCGGCGGCTGATGCGCTCGGCCTTCCAGGTCGAATCGCTGCAACCCCGCATCCTGCTGTCGGCCGACCCGGCCGGCGCGGCGGCGCAGTTGCTGGTGCTGCGCGATGTCGATGAACTGCGGCTGTCGCAGGCCACGGCCGATGCGCTGCGGCTGCAGGCCCTGACGCAGGCCACCGCCGGCCAGGCGCCGCTGACCCTGGCCGCGCCGCTGGCCGGCACCACGGCAGCCGACGCGCCTGCGCAGGCCGACTTTGCGGTGGACGCCGGCGCGCCTGACAGCGCGTATCTGGATGCCACCCTGGCCGTGCCGGCTCTGGCCCAGGTGGGTGACTTGCAGCTGGACCGGCCCGGCCCGGCCCGGCCCGGCACCTGGACGCTGGCCGTTTCGATGCCGCCAGTCTGGTGACCGAAGGCGCCGCCGCCAGCGCGCTGTGGATCGACCGCGGCGCCACCCTGGCCGGCAGCGGCACGCTGGCCGGGCCCGTGCGGGCCGACGGCACGCTCGCGCCAGGCTATTCCCCCGGCCATCTGCGCTTTGACAACGGCCTGACGCTGAACGCGGGCTCGGTCACCCAGATCGAGTTGGGCGGCACCACGCCCGAGACTGGCCATGACCTGCTGACGGTGACTGGCGCGGCCGCGCTCGACGGCAAGCTGGAAGTGCAGCTGTTCGGCACCTATGTGCCGCAAGCCGGCGACAGTTTTGAATTCCTGCGGTTCGACAGCGTCAGCGGCGGCTTCAATGCCGCCAGCGGCCTGGTCGACCTGGGCAACGGGCTGGCCTACACGCTGCAGCAGACCAGCAATGCGCTGCGCCTGGTGGTGCAGCGGCTGGACACCGCCACCGCGTCGATGGTGCAGTCGCTGTCCGGGTCGGCCACGGTCAACAGCCATGCGCTGACCGACGACGACATCGTCGGCATGGCGCTGAACCTGGGCTACTTTGCGCCCCAGCTGGCCCAGGGCGCCAGCCTGGCGGTGACCGGCAGCCTGGCGGTGGAAGGGGCGCTGTCGCTGTCGGGCACGATGGCGCTGGGCTACCAGCAGGGCATGACGCTAGGCGGCCAGACGGTGGACGGCTGGCAGGTCGGCATCGCTGACGGCAGCGGCCGGCTGGGCCCGGCCAGCGGCCCAGCATTGACCATCGGCGACGCCGACGCCGCCCTGCTGTGGCTCGACAGCCGCAGCAGCACCGACGGCTGGCTGTGGGCCCAGGGCAACCTGAGTGGCCTGGCCATGCAGGGCAGTGCCGGTATCGGCCTGACGGCGGGCAGCCTGTCGCTGGACGTGGCGCTGGGGCTGGGTGCTGGCAACAACACGCTGATCGATCTGTCGGCGGCGCCGCTGGCCTTGCGTGCCTGGACGGTGGCCGGCCAGACCTGGCGCTTCGACGGTGCCGACGGTGCTGAGCGGGTGGCGGTGGCCGGCAGCGCCACGCTCAATCTGCCGGCCGGCATCAGCTTGGCGGGTGCGCTGGGCATGGTGTCGTCGGCCGACGGCCTGCTGGTGGCCGGCAACGGCCTGCAGGCCCGGCTGCAGGCCGGCAGCGTCGACCTGGGCCTGGACAACGGCAGCTTCGGCCTGCTGCTGCCGGCCACGGGCACCGGTTTTGCGCTCGAGGCCAGCGGCGCCCTGTTCCTCAGCGGCGGTGGGTTTGCCAGCGCCAGCGCCGCCAGCGTGGCGCTTCGTCTCAACACGACCGGCGCGACCCAGGCCGCCCGCACGCTGGCGGTCGGCGACTTCAGCTACAGCTTTGCGCAAAGCGCGCCGGCGGCGTCGCCAGTGGTGGCCATCGTCGGCCTGAATGCTTCCCTGGGCGACGGCTTTCGCCTGAGCGGCAACTTCTCCTTCGAGAAGGACGCCGCCAGTGGCGATTTGCAGGTGCTGGCCAGTGCAGCCAGCGTGCTGCTGCAGGCCGGCGACAACCATGCCGGCGTGTCTGCGGCCCGGGTCGCGCTGGTGTCGCAGGCCGGCGGCGGCACGTTGCTGGAGGCCAGCGGCGCGCTGGACGCGGCGCTGGGCAGCGATCTGGCGGTGTCGGCCGGCTTGGTGACGGTGCGCTGGAACTCCGGCACCGCCAATGCCGGTGGCAACACCATCGAGGTGGCCGGCAGCAGCTACACCTTCGGCCTGCTGGAAGCTGGCCGCCGCGAGGTGGCGCTGGATGATGCGCGCGTTGTGGCTGGCAACTTCTTGCGGGTGCAGGGCGATGTGGCCTTCTTGCGCACCAGCGCCACCGTCAAGCTGGCGGCCGACACCGTCGGCACGCCGGTCAATGAGGCCAGCACCGGCCTGCTGGTCGACCTGCTGACCCTGGGCGGTGCCGGACTGGCGGCCAGCGCCGGCATCGTCGACGGCCCGTCGCTGCAGCTGGCGGGCGTGCAGTTCGGCGTGGCGCTGATGAGCGCGCGCGACGCGCCCAGCCGCAAGTGGACCAGCGTGCTGGCCCGCGCCGACGAAGCCGAGCTGACCGGCATCCCCGGGGTGACGTTGGCAGGCGAGGACCTGCTGGTGCGGCTCAACAGCGCAGCGGCCGCCGGCGACGCGGTGGTCGACTATGCCGCTGGCGCCACGGTGTTGGCCGTGCCCACCGGCAGCGCCGGCAGCATCGCCATGGACATGGACGGCAGCGATGGCGAATTCATCGAGGCCAGCGGCCGCCTGACGCTGTCGGTCGGCGGGTTTGTCGAGCTGACTGGTGACCTGGCGGTCCGCAAGGCGTCGGCCACGGTCACCCTGGCGCCGACAGGTGGTGCGGCCACCGGCGAGGAAGTCGACGTCGACGTGCTGACCGTGGGCGGCACGGGCCTGGGTGCCTTTGCAGGCGTGAACGGCGGCACCGACGACGAGATGGGCCTGCGGCTGACCGGGGTGGAGTTCGGTCTGGCACTCGCCAGCGAAGTGCCCGACGCTGATCCGGCCACGGCGGCCAGGACTTGGACGACGCTGCAGGCCACTGCCGGTGGCGTCAGCGTCGTCGGCCTGCCAGAGGGCATGGTGATCCAGGCCAGCGGCATCGACGTGGCGGTCAACCAGGCCGGCGGCACGGCGACCACCGTCATCGACTACAGCGATGGCGCGACGGACCTGTCGGTGCTGACCGGCACGGGCACGAGCCTGAGTTTGGAGATCGACGGCGCGCTCGGCGAGACGCTGCGTGCCAGCGGCTTCCTGGAACTCGACTTGTTCGGCTTCGTGCAGCTGGAAGGCAACTTGGCCTTCGAGAAGCGCAGCGCGACAGTGGCGCTGGCTCCCACCGGCGGCGTGGCCACCGGCGAAGAAGTCAACGTCGAGTTGCTGAGCATCGGCGGCACCGGCTTCGATGCGTTTGCAGGCGTGAACGGCGGCACCGACGATGAGATGGGCCTGCGCTTGTCAGGCCTGGAGTTCGGTCTGGCGCTGGCCAGCGAAGCGCCCGACACGGATCCCGCCAACACGGCACGCACCTGGACGACCCTGCAAGCCACGGCCACCGGCGTTGCGGTGGTGGGTATGCCCGAGGGTTTCACGCTGCAGGCCAGCGGCATCGAGGTGGCGGTGAACCAGGCCGGTGGCCTGGAGACCACCGTCATCGACTACAGCGACGGTGCGACCGAGCTGAGCGTCTTGACCGGCACGGGCACCAGTCTGGACCTGGAGATCGACGGCGCCCTCGGCGAAACGCTGCGCGCCAGTGGCTACCTGGAACTCGAGCTGTTCGGGTTCGTGCAAGTCGAAGGCAACCTGGCCTTCGAGAAGCGCAGCGCGACGGTCACGCTGGCCCCGACCGGAGGCGCAGCCACCGGCGAAGAGGTCGATGTCGACCTGCTGGCCATCGGCGGCACGGGCCTGAACGCCTTTGCGGGCGTGAACGGCGGCACCGACGACGAGATGGGCCTGCGCTTGTCAGGCCTGGAGTTCGGACTTGCGCTCGCCACCGAGCGTGCCGACGCCAACGCAGCGACGACGGCCCGCACCTGGACGACGCTGCAAGCCACGGCCACTGGCGTTGCCGTGGTGGGCATGCCTGAGGGCTTCACGCTGCAGGCCAGCGGCATCGACGTCGCGGTGAACCAGGCTGGTGGCATGGAGACCACCGTCATCGACTACAGCGACGGTGCGACCGAGCTCAGTGTCCTGACGGGCACGGGCACCAGCCTCGAACTCGAGATCGACGGCGCACTCGGCGAAACACTGCGTGCCAGCGGCTTCCTGGAACTCGACCTGTTCGGCTTCGTGCAGCTGGAAGGCAACCTGGCCTTCGAGAAGCGCAGCGCCTCGGTCACGCTGGCACCCACTGGCGGCGCGGCCACCGGCGAAGAGGTCGATGTCGACCTGCTGGCCATCGGCGGCACCGGCCTGAACGCCTTCGCGGGCGTGAACGGCGGCACCGACGAC
>JBBAPL010000019.1:2463-33547 GCA_040400895.1 Aquabacterium sp. | reverse complement strand
GGTGTCAGCGTCGTTGGCCTGCCCGAGGGCATGGTCATCCAGGCCAGCGGGATCGCACTCGCGGTCAACCAGGCCGGCGGCATGGCCACCACGGTCATCGACTACAGCGACGGCGCCACCGAGCTCAGCGTCCTCACGGGCGCCGGCACCAGCCTGGATCTGGAGATCGACGGCGCACTCGGCGAGACGCTGCGCGCCAGCGGTTTCCTCGAGATCGACCTGTTCGGCTTCGTCCAGTTCAGCGGCAACCTGGCCTTCGAGAAGTCGACCCGCCAGCTGACCCTGGCGGCCCGTGGCCCCACACCGGCGCAGCAGATCTCGGCCAATGTGCTGACGATCGGCGGCAGCGGCATCGACGTGTTCGTCGGCGTCAATGGCGGCACCGGCGATGCGATGGGCCTGCAGCTCGACGACATCGACTTCGGCCTGGCGCTGATCACGTCGGCCACAGATCCCACGCGCAAGTGGACGGCGCTCAGCGCCGAGGCCAGCAGCATCGGTTTCGTCGGCCTGAGCGATCTGCTGCCGACCGCACAGAACCTGCTGCTGCAGGTGAACCAGGCATCGCGCCTGAACGACGTGGTGGTCGACTTTGCCGCCCAGTCGCTGGACGTGGCCACCGGCACCGGCAGCAGCATCACGCTGGACATGCAGGGCGCCGCCGGCGAACTGCTGCGCGCCGAGGCCGATGTCACGCTGCAGATCAGCGACTTCGCCTACTTCAGCGGCCGCATCGGCTTCCAGAAGTCCACCCCCGCCGCGCCGCTGGTGCTGAGCGACAACCGCCGCGTGGCCGCCCAGTCGATGCTGGCCATCACCGGCCAGGACATCACCGCCTTCGTCGGCTACGCCAACGGCGGGTTCGACCGCAATGCCTCGCTGACGTCGCAAGCCGACCGGCTGTATGGCTTCGGCGTCGAGAGTCTGGACTTCGGCCTGCTGATGGTGCGGGCCGGTGGCCAGAGCTACACGGCCGCCAAGGCGCGCATGGACGATGCGCGGCTCTACGGTTTCGACCCCAGCGACTTCGAGCTGTCCACCCAGGGCCTGAGCTTCGAGTTGAACGGCGCTGCCGCCGACCGCAGCACCATCAACTTCGACCGCTCGTTCGACGGCGGCCTGGTGCTGGGCTCGTCGGGTGACATCGTCATCGACTTCGGCCGTGGCCAGCGCTTCGGTGTGTATGCCGAGCGCGCCACGCTGTCGATCTCGCAGTTCATCTACATCAGCGGCGCCATCGGCTTCGAGCAGGCCGACCACGGCAACACGCTGCGGGCCGGCAATTTGGCCACGCCGGTCCTCGGCGCGCGCGGCTTCTCGATCGGCGGCGCCGACATCACCGCCTTCGTCGGCTATGCCGAGAACGGCATCGACCCCACCAAGACGCTGGCGCAGCAGGCGGATGGCCTGTACGGATTCGGCGTCGACGGGCTGGACTTCGGCCTGCTGAGCGTGCGCGACACCGCCGGCACGCGCTACACCGCGCTGTCGGCCCATGCCGACGAGATGGCGGTCTACGGTTTCGACCCGAACGACTTCCAGCTGTCGGTGCGCGACCTGAACATCGAGTTCAACAGCGCCAGCCTGATCGGGCGCGAGCTCAACTTCGCCGATGGCCGCGAGCGGGAGATCCGCACCGGCGGCGACCCGGTCACGCTCGACTTCAAGGGCAGCCGCATCGGCGTGTTCGCCGGCCAGGCCACGCTGCAGATCTCGCAGTTCCTGATGGCGCAGGGCGCCATCGGCTTCCAGAAGGCCGATTTCGGCATCTTGCGCGCCGGTGCGCTGCCGGTGCCCAACAGCCGCGGCTTCACCATCGGCGGCGCCGACATCGATGTCTTCGTCGGCTACGCCAGCGCCGGCTTCGACCGCAGCCGCAGCTTTGCCGAGCAGGCCGACACGCTGTACGGCTTTGGCGCCGAGGGCATCGATTTCGGCCTGATGCAGGTGAAGGGCGGCAACGGCATCAGCTACACCGCCGCCAAGGCGCATGCCGACACGGTGGCGCTGTACGGCTTCGACCCCGACGACTTCACGCTGTCGGCACGCGGCATCGACTTCAAGCTCAACACCGCCAGCTTCGGCCCGGCGCTGAACTTCCTCAACAGCCACCCGTCCACCGGCGGCTATGAGCTGCCCACGGGCGCCGAGCCGGTGCTGCTCGACTTCACTGGCCAGACCATCGGCGCCAGCCTGAACAACGCCACGCTGCGCATCGCCGACTTCGTGCATGTCAGCGGCGCGTTCGCGTTCGAGAAGGGCGGCCTGCGCACCCTGTCGGCCAAGACGGTGGGCGGCATCAACGTGCCGGTGCTGGCCGAAGGCTTCACCATCGGCGCGTCGCATGTGCAGGCCTTTGTCGGCGTGGGCGGCCCGTACCGGGACGATTCCAACGGCGACGGCCGCATCACCACCGCCGACGACGTGGCCAACCCCGAGGCCATCGGCCTGGTGGTCGACGACTTCAGCTTCGGGCTGGCGCTGTTCCGCGACAAGGCGCTGGGCACGCGCTACACCGCGCTGTCGGCCGATGCCGCCAACATCGGCTTCAACGGCTTCGGCGAGGTCATCGACTTCAACCTGTCCGACGTGCGGGTGGGCATCAACCAGTCCAGCAACCCGCTGTTCGCGCTGGACTTCACCCAGCTCGAAGGCGGCGCGCTGGAGATCCCCACCGGCGACGACCCGGTGCGGCTGGACTTCGACAACGCCCGCATCGAGGCCACGGTGGGCCATGCCACGGCGGGCGTGGCCGGCATCGTCACGCTGGAAGGCGGCTTCACCTTCCAGAAGCGCACGATCGACGAGATCGGATTCCACGGCCTGGGCATGAACCTGACGCTGGGCGCCGATGCGCTGATCGTTGCCGGCCAGAACATCCAGGCCTTTGCCGGCATCCGCGGCCCCTATCTGACCGACAGCGACCGCGACGGTGACTTCAGCGACGAGACACCCAGCGACGACGCCATCGGCTTCGCGATCAACGACCTCGACTTCGCGCTGGCGATGGTCTCGCCCAGCCTGGGCGGCGGGCTCACCCTGCCGCTGAACTTCTTCGCGCTCACGGCCACGGCGGCATCGGCGGGGCTGGTCGGCACCGACCCGTTCCTGACGCTGGAAGCCACCGATGTGCGGCTGGAGTTCAACGGCGCCATCGCGCAGGGCATCCCGCTGCCCAGCGTGTATGCCGACTTCTCGGTGGTCAACGGCGGCCGCGGGCTGGACATCCCGATTGGCAGCAACCCGGCTGCCTTCACGCTGCGCTACGACAGCAACTTCCTGGGCATCGGGCTGGATGCGCGGCTGGGCATCTTCGGCCTGTTCGACATCAACACCGATTTCGACTTCAACTTCGAACTGCCGGAGATCGACTTCGGGTTCGACCTCGATCTGTCGGGCATCGGCCTGCCCGGCTTCGACCTGCCCGAACTGCCCGATTTCGACCCGTCGATGCTGCTGCCCAGCATCAGCCTGTCGGGCCTGACCGACCTGATCCCGGATGTGGCGCTGACCGCGCCCGACTGGCTGATCAACGGCATCAAGTTCCTGCAGGACATCGACCTCCGCATCAGCATCGGCGGGATCTTCGGCTCGATCAAGCTGCCCGACTTGCGCATCGATCTGGGCGACTTCATCCACTTCGAAGGCGACTTCCAGCTGACGCTGGGCCAGACCTTCACCGCCGACATGGCCACCGGCATCAACCCGCTGCTGGGCAGCGCGGTCGACGCCGCCATCGACGGCATTGCCGGCGCGGTGCTGCCGGGCCTGCCGGCCACCGACATCCTGAAGTCGCTGTTCGATGTGTCCGACGACTACGGCACCATCCGCAACGTCACCTTCAAGGGCGTGAGCTTCGGCGCGTCGGGCGTCGACATGTTCGTCGGCCTGGGCGACCCCGACTTCAACCGGCCGCTGTCGCAGCAGAGCGACCTGGTCGGCTTCGGCCTGCAGAACCTCGACCTGGCGCTGGGCTCGTTCAAGGCCGACCTGCCCGAGTGGCTGGGCGCGCAGAGCGTCACCTCGCTGATGGTGCATGCCGACGAACTGGGCGTGTACGGCCTGGGCGACGTGCTCAGGATCATCGGCAGCGACATCGACGTGGCCTACAACAGCGGTGGCCAGACGGCGCTGGGCCCGCTGATGCGCGCCATGCCGGTGTATTCCAGCATCCGCAACAGCGACGGCACGCGCGGCCTGCGCATCGCCACCGGTGGCGACCCGGTCCTGCTGGACCTGGAAGGCAACGAGTTCATGGGGCTGGACATCGGTCTCGCCGAGATCGCGGTGGCCGACTTCCTGCACCTGCGCGGCTCGCTGGCCTTCCGCAAGGGCGACATCTTCAATGTGGCGGTGGACGCCGGCGGCCTGGCGCCGCTGCTCGAGCAGATCGGCGAGGCCTCGGGCACGGTGCTGAACCCGTTCCCGCTGCAGGTGTCGGCGCTGACGCTGGGCGGCGCCAATCTCACCGGCTTTGCCGGCGTGGGCGGCCCCTACCGCTATGGCGAAGACCTGACCGGCCCGCACAACGCGCCCGACGGCATCCTCGACAGCGTCAACGAAGGCGCGGTGGGCGTGGAGATCACCAACGTCGATTTCGGTCTGGCGATCATGACGCCCACGCTGGCGTCGCTGATCCCGGGCATGGACCAGTACTCGCCCAAGTTCGTCTCGGCCAAGGCCAGCATCGAATCGGCGTCGCTGGTCGGTGTCGACCCCGACATCCTGGAAGTGCGCGCCGAGGATGTCGAAGTCAACATCAACACCTTCGTCGTCCAGGGCGCGCCGCCGCCTGTGAACCTGGCGCTGCAGCTGTTCGGCCCACCGTCGATCAACTACAAGCTCAGCCCCAGCTTCAAGGACTTCACCGAAGACGCTGACGGCAACGGCACGCTGGACGCCGGCGAAGACCGCAACCAGAACGGCAAGATCGACAGTGCCGGATTCGCGCTGGCCGCCGGTGGCGACAACATGGTCTTCCTCGACTTCACCGAGGAGATCGTGCAGGCCAAGATCGGCTACGCCGAGATCAACCTGGCCGGCTTTGCGCAGTTGTCGGCGTCGATGGCGCTGACCAAGCGCGGCTCCGAGCGTGTCACGCTCAGCAACGGCGAGTCGACCATCGTCACCTCACTGGCGCTGGGCATCAACGATGCCAACGCCTTCATCGGCATCCCGGTGGGTGGCCGCGGCTACTTCTACGACAGCACCGGCGACGGCCGCATCGACGAGCGCGACGCCATCAACGAGCAGGCCGTGGGCCTGGTCATCCGCGACCTGGACCTGGGCCTGGTGCTGGCCAAGGAACTGGTGATCGACACCACCGGCGTCGACATCGGCGTGTACCTGGCCGGCCGTGCCACGGTGGACGCGATCCTGGTCTCCGGCGTGCCCGGCATGGTGGCCCGGGCCGACGATGTGGCCATCGAGATCAACACCGGCGCACGCTTCTCGCTGAACATCGGCCAGTTCGTGCGCGACGCCAGCGGCGCGGTCAGCTACGACACCGATGTCAGCGTCTCGGTGTCGCTGACCACCATCGATTTCAGCCGCAGCACCTGGGTGCACCCCGATGACCCCGAGGGCACCACGCGGCCGGGCTATGCCATCGACACCGGCAACCCGCGCGAGCCCATCGTGCTCGACTACAGCGAGCTGTACCTGCGGCTGTACGGCGCAGTGCAGGTCGACATGTTCGGCCTGGTCAAGCTCGACGGCGTGCTCGATTTCCGCTTGAGCGAAAGCGAAGGCCTGACCGCCTTCGCCAACGTCGAACTGCAGATCGGCCCCGACGGCTTCAACCTGCGGCGCGAGGCCACCGGCCTGCTGGTGATCAACGACGAGGGGGTCGCGATGCGGCTCAACCTCGATGCCGATCTCGATCTGGGCCCGGTGGTCACGCTCGATGCCGAACTCGACCTGAGCCTGAACACCTTCGGCCGCGAGATCACCTACGAGGTGCCGGAGGAGTTCCGCCCGCTCACCGGCTTCGACACCTTCACCATCGGCGCCTACCCGCCCGGAAAAGACCCGTCGTGGACCGGCATGTATGCCGCGTTGACCGGCCAGGGCACGCTCGACCTGTTCGACGGCGCGCTGGCGCTGCAGGGCGATTTCGCGGTGATCGTGGCCGAGGTCAACGGCGCGGTCATCCTGGAACTGGGCGCCACCGCTGTGCTCGACCTGCCGGTGCTCGAGCCGCTGGGCGTCACCGGCACGCTGGGCTTCGTGATCGACGGCGGCAACACCGGGCTGTACGGCGCCTTCGAGGTGGGCGGCAACAACCCGAACTCCACCATCATCGATGGCGGCAGCGTGTTCAGCGTGTCGGGCCAGTTCCTGCTGCAGATCAACACCACCAGCCAGAGCAAGCAGGTGCGCGGCCGCGATCCGGTCACCGGCACCTTCTTCGACAGCAGCGGCCGGCCGTCCCAGGTGACGGTCGGGGCGCAGACGCTGCGCATCTCGGGCCGCGCGGCCATCGAGGTGGGCCCGATCGAGCTGCGCGGCGCGGTGGATCTGCTGATCGACCGCAGCGGCGTGCAGGCGGCGATGGACGTCACGCTCGACCTGGGCGATTTCGGCGAGATCGCCGTGGCCGGCGCAGCGGCCTTCGGCGTGGACGCCAACAACGACGCGTTCTTTGCGCTGATGGTGCGCACGCGGGTGCAGATCGGCGTGTCGGTGATGAACATCGACGCCCAGGCCGCGCTGCGCATCAACACCAGCAGCCTGGACTACACCACGCTGCAGGGCGATGTGCTGGCCGCCAACACGCTGTTCGACCTGGAGATGACCGGGGCGCTGAAGATCCTGGCCTTCAATGTCGACTTCCGCGGCCGCATGAGCGTGATCGACGAGGTCTTCAAGCTCGAGTTCGACGGCCGGCTGAACTTCTTCAACGCGCTGCGGGTCGACGTCGGCGGCTACATCACCTCCGAAGGCGACTTCGAGGTGCGCGGCAAGGCCGAGATCGACATCTACCTGGGTCCGTTGCACCTGAACGCCGGCATGAGCGTGCTGTTCAGCAGCCAGCCGCGCTTCGCGGCGGCGGCCTGGGGCTCGCTGGACTTCGAACTCGACCTGGGCCTGTTCGAGATCGACTTCACCATCGCCGGCTTCCGCGGCGAGATCGACATCACGCCCGCCAGCGCCTACCTGGCCGCGCGCGCCACGGTCATGGGCATCACCGTGTCAGGCAGCTACACCTGGCGCTGGGGTGCGCCGCCCGACATCAGCCACCTGGCTGCAGACGGCACGCTGTACCTGCACATGGGCGACGCATCGGGCCGCTACGGCAGCGGCGCGCTGTACGACGACACGATCAACGAGTCGTTCAACGTCGACACCAGCGGCGACGGCTCGCAGATCATCGTGCGCTCGCTCGGCGAGACCGAGACCTACAGCGCATCTCAGGTGCGCCGCATCGTGGCCGCCGGCGGCAAGGGCAACGACTTCATCTACGTCGACAAGCGGGTCAATGCCGAGCTCGACTTCGACGGCGGTGCGGGCAACGACGGCTTCATGGTGCTGGGCGGTGCGGCGGGCAGCCAGATCCGCGGCGGCGCCGGCAAGGACGAATTCGTCGGCGGCGCGCGCAGCGGCCTGTTCTTCTGGGGCGGCGATGGCAACGACCGCTTCGTCGGCGGCGAGGGCGCCGACCGCATCGACATGGGTGCCGGCGAAAACACCATCTTCGGTGGCGGTGGCAACGATGTCATCCGCGTCAACGGCACCGTCGACACGGTGGACGCCGGCGCCGGCGACGACCTGATCACCACCACGCTGGCCGGCGTGCTCAACCTGGTGGGCGGCGCCGGCAACGACCGCCTGGTGCTCGACAGCTTCACCTCCACGGCACCCATCCAGCTGAACAACCATGCGCTGGTGGTCACCACCGGGTCGGGCGTGGTGCGCACCGCCAGCTTCGATGATTCGCTGGAGCAAGTCACGCTGAACGACAGCGCCGCCACCACGGCGCTGCGCTCGGGCAACGGCGCGAGCTGGGGCGCCACCGATCTGGTGCTGGACGCCGCCGGTGTGCTGGATGTGGCCCAGGCCCGCCTGGTGGCGCCACAGGCACTGTTCAGCGTGTCGGCGGCCGGCATCGTCGGCACGCTCAACACCGAGCTGGCCGAGTTGAGCGTGGTCAACCGCGGCACCGCCGGCGCCGCCACCGACGACATCGTGGTGCGCGAGGCCAACAATCTGAGCCTGGTGACGGCGGGCCGCAGCAACGGGGGCCTGTCCACCCCCAGCGGCCACATCGACATCGCCCTGGCCGGCCGCGAAGCGCTGCTGTCGCTGGACTCGGGTGTCATCAGCACCGGCACCGGTGGCGGCGCCATCAGCATCGTGGCCGACGATGTCGATTTCGCGTCGGGTAACAACCGTGTCATCGGCACTGGTGCGCTCACCCTGCGCAGCCAGGCCGTGGCCCAGAACTACCGCCTGGGCGGCGCCGGGCAGGGCGTGTTCGGCGTCGACAACTCGCTGTCGGGCGCCAGCGGTTTCTTCGACCTGGGCATGCGTGACCTGTCGGCGCTGGCCGACGGCTTCTCATCCATCACCATCGGCCACCAGGCGCCGGGCGGGCTGGTGCGCATCGGCGACATCGAAGACGGCGTCACCGGCCTGTTCACCTTCTCTGCGCGGCTGGACGACATCACCCGCATCGTCGGCGACCGCATCGAGGTCGTGGGCGACGTGCAGGCCTCGCAGCGCCTGACACTGGATGCCCGCGCGCTGAAGATCGAGCGCCAGAACATCCACGCGCCGATGGGTGCGCCCGACGCCGGCCTGCGTGGGCCCGACCTGCGCCTGAACGTGCGCGAGCAGATCCTGGTGCAGGGCTGGGCCATCGCCGACAACCTGCTCGACATCCGCGTCACCGCCAGCACCGGCGAGGGTGGCTTCGTCACCTATGGCGATGCCATCAACAGCTTCACCGCCGACCAGGGCAGCACCCTGCAGACCCTGGCCACCGGCAGCCTGCTGAACATCGCCACCTCGCACTCGGTGTTCTCGGCCACCGGCTTGTTCGCCGGGGTCGACAACGGCACCGATGCCCGCATCACCCTGGACGCCGGCACCGGGCTCACGCTGCTCGAAGGCGGCACCGTGGCCACCCGCTACGACCGTGGCGCGATCACGCTCACCGCAGGCAGCTTCATCCATCTGCTGGGCCAAAGCGCGGTGGTGTCGGGCGCGCGTTTCGACGACAACGCCCAGGCCTACCGCACCGGCGTTGATTCCACGCTGACGCTGCGCACCGCGGGTGAACTGACGCTGGCCGGCTCGCTGACCGCGTCGGGCGCGATGACGCTGGATGCCGGCGAAGTCACCGACGAGTTCGCCGACTACTTCAACACCCTGCCCGGCAACACCTACGAGGTGCTGGGCGCGCCGGTGCGGATCACCGATGCCGCCAGCATCGCGGCCGTCACCGCGGCGCTGAACAGCGGCACCGTGCACGGCGACCTGCGCGCGCTGTTCGGCGGTGGTGAATTGGTGCTGGGCAACAGCGCCAATGTGGTCTCGGTGGCCAATTTCGTGGCCTTTGCCGACCTGCCCGAGGCCACCCGCCACGCCATCGCCGTGGCCAACGGTTACACCGTCCACACCAACGGCGGCTACTTCAACCCGGCCACCGGCCGCTTCTTCGAGACCATCGCCAATGGCCCGGTGGTGGCCTACACGCTGGACGGCGTGGCCTGGGGCGCTGCCGGCCAGCCGACCGCTGGTACCGCGTTCAGCGCCCTCAGCGCCGCGCAGCAGGAGGCGGTGGCAGCCTCGCTGGGCTACCAGCGCCATGCGGGCACGGTGTTCTACAACGCCCAGGCAGATGCCATCCAGGCGGTGCGCAGCGGCTTCCTGCAGGGCGTGTCGGCCGACTACAACAACGCCAGCATCGACTGGGCCGGCGCCGGCGCCGGCGTGGCCGCGCCGGCGCCCGGCACGGCGTTCGGGGCGCTGTCGGGCGTGCAGAAGCTGGTGGTGGCCAATGCCCTGGGCTACCTGTGGGACTACGACCAGATCCCGCTTGACGCCTGGTCGGCCGCCAGCTTCGACTACCGCGGCGTACCGCTGCAGGAGTGGATCGACGCATCCAGCCTGAACTACGCGCTGGCCATCGGCGACGGCGACTGGGGCACGGTGGCCAAGCCGGCGTCGGGCACGCTGTACACCGAGCTCACCGCCGAGCAGCGCGTGGTGGTCGACCGCCTGGTGCAGTTCGCCCCGGTGCAGACCGACCGGCTCACACTGGGCGGCAGCTATGCGGCGGGCGAGCAGGTGGTGGTCATGGTCAATGGCCAGCGCATCGGCTACACCGTGGTGGCCGCCGACATCGGCGCCACGGCCGCCGCCACCCAGGCCAATGTGGCCCGCGGCCTGGCGGCAGCCATCAACGGCAACGGCAGCGTGTCGTCGGCCGTGACGGCCACGGCCAGCGTCACCAAGGCCCAGCTCGACGCCAACGACCAGCCGGTGGGCCCCGACACCGCCGTGGTGACGGTGCGCACCGACGTGCCGGCCACGCTGTTCACCCTGTCGACCGACGATGCCCGCCTGGCGCTGGAGCACAACCCGTTCGACGAACTGAACATCGACCAGCAGCGCCTGGTGGCGAGCAAGCTGCGCCCGGCGCTGGACGTGCAGTTCCGCGATCTCACCGCCGCGCAGCAGCAGGTGGTGGCGCAGGCGCTGACCCAGCTGCAGGCCGGCGGCAGCACGTTGCAGTTCTTCAACTACAGCGCCGCGCCGGGCAAGAAGCTGGTCACCACCTTCAGCGAAGGCCTGATCACCGACTACACGAATGACGACATGGTCTGGGGCGCCGCCGGCGCGCCGGCCGCCGGCACGGCCTTCGCCAGCCTCAGCGCGGCGCAACAGGACGTGGTGGCGCGCGCGCTCGGCTACGAGCGCTTCAGCGGGGTCAATTTCTTCAAGGCCGACGCCACGGTCGATGGGCGCTGGGTCAGCGGCTTCACCGAAGGTGGTGGTGCCTACGACCTGGGCAAGGTCCAGTTTGGCGGCGCCGCCGAGCCGGCCATCGGCACCGGCTTCGAGGGCCTGAGCCTGGCCCAGCGCGCCATCGTGCTGGCCGCGCTGGGCTACGACGCCATCGACCGGCAGGTCTATGTGAAGGTTGATGGCGGCACCACGCGGGTCATCGACGCGCTCGAAGAGGGCGTGCACTACGACACCACCACCCTCAGCTGGGGCACGGTGCTGCCCGCCGCGGTGGACGCCGTCTGGGCCGACCTCAGCCTCGACCAGCAAGACCGCGTGCTGGCCCAGCAGGGCTACAGCCGCTGGGACGGCCTGGTGTTCCACAAGGCCGATGCGCCGGCTGCGCAGCGCTGGCGCCTGACCTTCGCCGAAGGCACCGACTACGCCAACAACAGCATCCGCTGGAGCCGCGTGGACGTGCCGGCGCCGGATGCCACGTTTGCCGACCTGACGCCGGAGCAGGCTGCGCTGGTGCTGGAGCAGGCCGGGCTGGAGCGCCACAGCGGCACGGTGTTCGTCAACACCGCCGCGCCCGCCGGCCGCCAGCTGGTGACCAGCTTCACCGTCGACTACAGCGACCCCGATGCGCCCGACGTGCCCACCAAGCGCTGGCTGCTGGACGACGGCACACACCGCTACCTGGTCTATGCCGAGGACGGCAACAACGACGGCGTGACCGACCGCCTGCTGGTGCAGGACCCGCACCCGCTGCTGGGCCAGCGCGGCGCGGGCTTCCTGCTGACCGGGACCATCACCACGCTGCAGGACAACGCCGACTTCGTCATCGACGTGGCCGACGACGCGATGGTGGTGGGCGGCCAGATCAAGCTGCTGGGCACCGGGTCCGACCTGGTCATCCGGTCCGACCGCACGGTGTACTGGCAGGGCCAGGCCGAGGTGCATGGCAGCATCACGCTCGAAGGCCGCGGCGCCCAGGGCGCCGGTGCGCCGATGGACGGCGTCAGCGTCTATGTGCAGGCCGCCTCGGCCCTGACGGCGCAGCAGGCCGGCGCGCACATCAGCATCACCGGCGCGGCCGATGTGGAACTGCACGGTGCGCTCACCGCGGGCGGCGTGCGCGGCGACACCGGCGTCACCTGGCTGGGCCCGGATTCCACCGTCACCGTCACCGCCGGCCAGCAGATCCTGGTGAACAACGCCATCGCCGCGGCCAAGTCGGTGCGGCTGGTGAGCACCGGCGTGCCGGGCGCCGACGACGGCTTCGTGTCGGTGTATCTCGACACCGTGGCCGGCCTCACCGCCGCGGGCGTCACCAGCGACGATTCGGGCGGCCTGGTCGAGATCCAGGCCGTCGGCGGTGTCACGCTGGGCGGCATGGTGCTGGCCGGAGGCCAGGCCACGCAGACCTACAACAGCCAGGGCCGGCTCACCGCCGAGACGGTGGCCTGGTCGGACGAGGAATCGGTGGTGCGCATCACCGCCGGCGGCCAGCTGAACCTGGGCGTGGACACCCTCAGCGACGACGGCGACACCGTCGAGGTCGGCGCGCGGGTGCGAGCCAAGACCAGCGTCACCTTGTCTGGTGGCGCCAACGCCGACCACATCGGCGTGCGCCTGCCCGGCGCGGCCCTGGTGGCCGTGGCCAACCCCGATGGCCTGATCACCATCAACGCCGCGCAAGATGCCTGGCTGATGGGCCAGTTGGTGGCCGGTGGCGAGGTGGTCGACCACTACGACACCGCCGGCTTCTACCTGGGCAGCCTGGTCAACACCTTCGACGGCGACTCGGTCATCCGCATCCTGGCCGACGAGAAGATCACTCTGGGCCGTGACCTGCTGGCCGGACAGACCATCGACGTGCGTGGCGGCCGCAGCAGCCATGCCGTCACCGCCGACGACCTCTGGGCCGACGAGGGCCTGGTGATCCAGGGCAACGTGCAGTTCCGCACCTGGCGCGAGAACAGCACCATCACCCTGTCGGCCAGCGGCGACATGTCGGTGCTGACACCCGCCTGGACGCAGGAGCTGATCGCCGACGGCTTTGCCGAGTTTGCCGACGGGCACCTGAGCCAGGCCACCAGCCTCAGGCTGATCGTCGAGAACGGCAGCACCGACCTGGAAGCGGTGCTCACGCTGCCGGTCAGCCGCAGCACTGGCAACAACGGCCTGGGCTTCCTGGTGCAGGACATCAACACCCTGATCACCGCCAGCGCACTGGCCGGGCGGGTGACGGCGCGGCTGGACGACGGCCGCATCAAGTTCACCGGCAACCAGGAACTGCGCATCGCCGCGGTGGCCGGCGGCGGCGCCGAGCGCCTGGGGTTCACCCAGATCGCCGCCAGCGCGGCGACAGCGGGTGACACGGTGTCGTCGCGCCCGTATGCGATCGACGCATCGGAAGCCGGCTCGGTGGTGAACCTGGGCCGCGCCAATGCGCCGGCGGGCACCATCACCATCGCCGGCGCCATCCGCGCCCACAGCGGCCTCAACATGTACGCCGGCACCAGCGCCACCGGTGCGCTGGCGGTCAACTTCACCCCCACCAGCCTGATCGAGACGCTGAGCGGCTCGCTGCTGATGAGCCCGGCCGGCACGGTCACCATCGAGGGCAGCTTCATCGCCCGCGGCGCCAATGCCGACATCTTCATCAACGGCAACGGCGCGCTCACGCTCAAGGGCGACCTGACCGCCCAGCGCGACATCGTCATCAATGCCGGCAGCCGGGTGCAGGAGGGCGAGGTCAGCCTGCGCACCACCAGCACCGCCAGCTTCCTGACGCTGAGCGACGACAGCCGCATCGTCATGGCCGGTCTCAACAACGTGGAGATCGGCAACACCATCGGCAAGGACAGCACCGGGCTGACGCTGCTGCAGATCGCCGCGGTGCGCGGCGATCTGTCGATCCTGTCGGGCTCGGTCGAGAGCTCGGCCTGGCTGGAGACCGGCGCCACCATGGTGCTGGCCGGCCGCGATGTGGACATCGCCGGTGTTATCCGCAGCAACGGCGACACCGATGCCGACTACGACCACGAGCTGACCATCCGCGCCACCGACGATGTGCGCCTGCACGGCGCCATCGGGCTGATGGGCTCGATGCGCGTGACCGCGGCCGACGACATCGACATCTGGAACATGGTGATCAGCGCCCAGGCCGATGACCATGCGGTGCTGCTGGAGGCCGGGGATGCCATCCGCCTGGGTGACGCCACCGGCAACACCGGCGCGGTGATCCTGGAGGCCGACCGCCGGGTGGACCTGCTGGCCGGCGGCGTGCTGACCATCGGCACCAACGCGCAGGTCTACAGCAGCGGCGCCCACAGCGTGATCGCGGGCGAAGGCACCGTGGTCGACATCCAGGGCGCGTTGCTGGCCGGCCGCGACCACCTCGTCCGCTACGACCCCGCCGACGACGAGAGCCTCGACTTCGACGGCGGCGTGGTGCCGCAGTCCACCGCCACCGGCAAGAACGCCACGGTCGACTTCCAGGCCACCCGTCAGCTGGCGGTGGGCCGCCTGTCCGACGGCTTCGGCGGCCAGGTGACGGCCACCGGCGGCATCACGCTGAAATCGGGCACGGCGCTCAGCGGCGGCATCGGCTACGACATGACGGCCGCCAGCAGCGTGCGCGTCGACATGACCGGCAGCGGCACCTGGACCGAAGGCGCGGTGGACGCCGGCGGCTGGAAGCTGGTGACCGGCGCCAGCTACAGCATCAACGTGGGTGCGCAGGCCTTCTCGCAGACCGCCTTCGATGGCGACAACCTCGACGACCTGCTGGGCCGCCTGGTGGCCGCGATCGATGCCGAGGCGGCCTACGAGGCCCAGCGCAACGGCGCCATCGTCACCATCACCGGTGTGGGCGGTGCCCAGCTGCCAGTGGGCACCACCATCGCGGCCAGCCAGGCGTTTGCGGGGTCGCTGGGCACGGCCAGCACCACCGCCACCACCATCGATCTGGCCGGCTGGAACCCGGTGGCCGGCGCGCGCTACACCGTCACGGTCGGCTACTTGGGCACCAGAATCGTCAATGGCGTCCCGGTCAGCCAACCAGTCAGCACGGCCTACAGCGTCGACGCCGTGGCCGGTGCCACGCGTGAACTGCTTGCCAAGGCCCTGACCCGCGCCATCGACAACGACGGCGACCTGGCGGCCACCCGCAACGGCACGGTGATCACGGTGCTGCGCCAGAACGGCGAGGCCACCGCGGCGTTCACCGGCACGCTGGCCACGTCGCAGCAGGCCGCTATCGGCAGCGCCGCCGCCATCCAGTCCACCAGCGCCGCGCTCAGCGAAGGGCAGCTGACGATCCAGACCGATGGTGATCTGCTGGTCCGCGGCGCCGTCAGCGCGCTGGACGCCGGCTCCGACATCACGCTGCGCTCACGCTCGGCCATCGACATCGGCGGCAGCGTGCGCGCGCAGGACGTGCTGACGCTGCGTGCCGGCATCGACAGCTCCGGCGTCGGCATCTACGTGCAGCTGATCGAGGTCGACAGCGACGGGGATTACGTGCGCGGCGGCACGCTGGACACCGCCGTGGGCGGCACGCTGGACGTCGAGTCGGTGGACGGCATCACCGTGGCGGGTGTCGTGGGCGAGCGCGAGCTGGAAGGCTCCACGCTCGGCCGCGCCAAGGTCGGCACCATGCGCATCGTGTCGCTGTCGGGCGACGTGAACCTGATGCGCAACGTGAACGTGCGCGACAACCTCACCGTGCAGGGCCGCGACGTCAACCTGCTGTCGGGCAGCTATGTCTACGCCAGCGGCGTGGATTCCGAGCTGTACCTCACCGCACGCGACGATCTTCAGATGTCAGGCCGGGCAGAGGTGGCCGGGCGCGATCCGGCCATCGCCAAGGCCGGCAAGCTGCTGCACTTCGTCGCGCCCGACATGAACATCGACGGCACGATCGAGGTCACCGGCATCGACGGCCGCGCCCTGCTCAGTGCCCACCGCACCGTCGAGATCGGCGGCACCCTGGTGTCGGCCGGCGACATCACGGTCAACGCCGGCGTGCGCCCGGCCTGGACCCGGGCCGACCTCGAAGGCACCGTGAACCGCGCCGAGCTGTTTGGCGGCAGCATCCTGGTCGAAGGCCAGGGCGTGGTGGATGCGGTGGGCACGGTCACCCTGCGCGCCGGCGGAGCCGTCACGCTGGACGCCGACGCCACCGTGGCCACCCTGCAGACCGTGCTGCGCCCCAACTACCGCTTGGTCGAGCGTGAAGTGCAGGTGGTGGTCGACACCGTGCGCGTGGCCGCCGGCACCACGCTGGTGCCGCTGGTCAGCTATGTCGACACGCAGATCACCGAGCAGGTGGGCACCGAGCGCGTGGTGGTGGGCAGCCGCTACGAGACGATGAACGTCACGCTGTCGCAGGTCGGCTACTACAACCCGAACGCGCCGGTGGGGCGCCGCTTCCTCGAGGTGCTGGTCGAGGGCGAGCACTACTTCAACGATGGCAACCGCCGCCCGGCCGGGTCGCTGGTGCCGATCGTGGACTGGGCCGATGCCGGCAACGAGCAGGTGCCGGTGCGGTCGGTGCCGGTGTCGGACCGGCCCAGTGGCGACTACACCCGGGTCAACGCCGCCACCAACCGCTACCTGGCGTTCACCCAGCTGTCCGACGCACAGCGCTGGGCCGTGCTCAACAGCACCGGCTACATGCCGATCTACCAGTTCGACTACACCGACTGGAAGCTCAACCAGACGATCAACGGCACCGCCAGCCAGTTGAGCGAGGGCTACATCGGCAGCGACGGGCAGGCGCTGCACCCCAGCTGGAAGCCGGGCGGCGTGCTCAATCCGCAAGAGGTGTTCTACGTCGACGTCGCCAACTGGCGCGACAAGTACATCGTGATGCCCACCGGCGCGCAGGAGGCCATCCTCAGCGTGGCCAGCCAGGGCGAGGCCAGGTACCTCAGCGGCGACACCGTCGCCGACGGTCAGAACGGGACCCACGCCAACGCCTGGAACACGCTGGACGTGGTGGCCAACCCGACCGGCGAGTTCGTCGGCACCTGGCGCGAGGCGGCGCGGGTCAAGTACGACCAAGCGGGCTCGGTCTTCAATGCGAACTCCCTGATCGGCGCCGTGCCCGACGTGGCTGGCGGCGCCAGCTGGCAGGTGGGCTACCACAGCAACGGCCAGCGCATCTACCAACTGAGCAACGGCCTGTCCAGCGTGCTGGGCACCGCCGCCAGCAGCACCGTCACGCTCAACCAGCGCCCGCTGTGGGACTACAACGGCGGCAGCACGGTCACGGCCAACATCGGCAACGGGGTCGACAGTTCGTCGGTGGGCGGTGCCAGCGGCACCAACGGCATCATCAACTGGATCGACTGGAACAACGCCGGCTACGTGCAGCGCAACGGTGGCAACAGCACGGTGTCGGGCACGGCCCTGGGCGTCACGGCCAGCTTCTCGGGCGAGGCGCTGGGCATGAACTGGGGCGGCAAGAGCTGGGCTTCTGGCAACTACACCGGCAGCGGTGTCGACAACGCGCCGTCGGGCAGTGCCAACGAGTACATCTCGTTCTTCACCGGCAACCGCTCGGGTCGCATCACGTTCTCCCAGCCGGTGGTCAACCCGGTGATGGCGGTGATGAGCCTGGGCAACAGCGGCGACGGCGGTGTGCTGTGGTTCGGTGACGAAGACTTCACCGTCGTCACCGGCAACACCGGTGGCGGCTGGGGTTCGGGCCAGTTGGTCGAAGGCGCCGGCGGCTACGTCACCAACATCGGCGAAGGCAACGGCGTCATCCGCTTCAACGGCGTCTACGACCACATCGACTGGGTGATTGCCGACGAGGAGTGGTACGGCAACTTCACCGTCGGCTTCGACACGGCGGCCAGTTCCAGCGAGGGCATTCGCGCCACCAACAAGGTGGTGGGCCCGTCCGGCTTTGTCAATGCCTTCGCGGCCGATCAGGTGCAGAGCCTGACCTATGTGGCCAACAGCACCAGCACCCGCTATGGCGTGAAGGTGGGCTACGCGCCGGGTTACACCAATTTCTGGAATCGTGACGGCTCGGTGATGTATGAGCACTGGAACAGCGGCGCCACCTATGGGTTGCACGGCTTCGCCACGTCGCGCGTGGGCTGGTTCAACGACAAGGCCAGCTCGATCTACCTGGGCTGGGAGACCTACGCCGTCGAACTGTTCGAGCATGTCGACTACAACGGCCTGATGGAGACCTTCTACGGCAGTGACGGCGACTTCGGCAACAACCCGATCGCCCACGACCGGGTGTCGAGCTTCAAGGTCTACGGCTACCGCTACGAAGACTTCAACAACTACCGCTACGACTGGGTCCAGAAGGACCAGAACCTGTTCGACCGACGCGTGCAGCTCAGCTATGCGCTGACCACCCAAGCCGAGGCGGTGTACGACTACCGCCCGGTCTTCAAGACCAGCACCCAGCAGGTGAAGGTCGAGTCGATGCAGAGCGTCACGGTGTGGGAGGAGCGCCCTGTCTACGCCACCCAGGTGCAGACCGTCGCCGAGGTGTACTACACCGAGGAAACCGGCCGTGGCGAGGGCAGCCGGGACTCGATCAGCGGCGGCAACGTGGTCATCGACGCCGGCACCAATGTGTCGCTGAGCGGCAAGGTCTCGGCCGTGGATGCGCTGGACATCGATGCCGGCGCGCTGATCAACCTCAGCGGGGACACGCTGTCTGGCGACACGGCCCAGCTCACCACCCGGGTGGCGGCCAACAGCGTGACGCTGGACGCTGTGTCCACCCTCAGCCTGGACGGCTCGGCCTTGGTGGTGGGCACGCAGACCAGCGGGCAGGCCGCCGCCACCGTGCTGCTGCAGGCCGGCGAGCTGTTGCGCATGGCCGGCGATGTGGGCGCCGCCAGCGGTGCCACGCTGGGCAGCGCCACGCTGTTGTCCGACCGCCAACTCAGCCTGGGCGGCAACGTGGTGGCCGGCACCGTCACGCTGCGCGCCGGCCAGGGTGATGCGCGCGACGGCAGCATCACCGCCGACAGCCGCACCGAGCTGCGCGCCACCACGGGTGACCTGGTGCTGGTGGCGGGTGACTACGGCGGCCAAATCCGCCTGGATGCGACCACCCTGGTCGCCGAAGCCGCGGGCGCCACAGTGCGATTGAGCGCGGCCTCGGGCGCGATCACGCAGTCCACCGCCACCAACAACAACAACAACGGCACCCCGGCCGATGCCAGCGACGACTTCGACGAGACGGTGATCCAGGGTGTGGTGCGCGCCGACCGGTTGCACACGGTGGCCGAGACCGGCATCCGCCTGCAGACCAATGTCGACACCATCACCCGTGCCGAGCTGACCGGCGCCGGCGACATCCGGATCGTCAACGGCGACGAAGGAACGCGGCCGACGCCGGTGGATGACCCGGTCTACGCCAGCCGCGCGCTCACGCTGGACTTCGCCCAGACCTTCGATGGTGCGATCCGCATCACCAGCTTCGGCCACCTGACCGTGACCGCCGCCAACACCCTGGGCGCCGGCGATGCCAATGACATCGCGCTGACCACCCGGGCGGTGGGCGGCGTGGCATCCAACCTGAGCCTCGGTGACCTGGTCAACACCGGCCGTGGCGACATCCTGCTGGACGTGCAGGGCGCATTGGCCAGCCAGGCCGGCACCCGGCTGCGCGCCGACGAACTGCGGGTGCTGGTGGCACAGCAGGGCGGTGCCGCAGGCGCCGCGCTGGTCGACCTGCGCAGCGACGTGGGCACCGCCGTGCTGGTGACTGAAGGCGCGGGTGACGTGGTCCTGACCCAGGTGGGCAACCGCAAGCTGGTTGTCAGTGGCCCACGCCCGACCGACAGCCAGGGCAACCCCACCGATGACGCCACCCGCATCGCCAATGGCGACCTGACCATCCATGCTGGCGGGGCCGTCGACCTGCGCTGGGTCGCGCTGTTGTCCAACAGCGACGCCAACGACCTGACGGTCAACGCGGCCGGCGACATCCTGGTGCGCTGGGTGTCGGCCGGCGTCTACCTGGCGAGCGCTGGCGATGCCCCCCGCATCGACCGCAACAACGACGGCGACACCAACGATGTGGGCGACACGCCGGCCACCGAGGTCAGCTCGGCCGGCGATGTCACGCTGGTCTCGGGCGGCCGCATCGCCGAGGCCGGTGTCGATACCGGCGCCGACCTGGTGGCCGACCGGCTGACGCTGACCGCGGCCACCGGCATTGCCGACCTGGAAATCGCCGTCAACAGCCTGGACGCACAGCTCACCGCGGCTGGCGACATCGCGCTGGCCGACCTGGATGGTGCGCTGGAAAAGAGCTCCGGCCTGACCGTCGATCGTGTCTGGGTGCCGCTGACCACGGGCGCGGGCGCGGCCACCTCCATCGCCAACGTCGTCGACCTGAGCGCCACAGGCGCGCTGCGGGTGGCACCGACCAGCGTGGTCGCTGGCGGGGGTGTGCAGGCCGACTTCATCCGCCTGGGCAGCACGGGCGGCTCGGTGGTGGTGGCCAAGCCGGGCACCTGGGATGCCGGCACGCCCGCGTCCAACAACAGCCTGGTCTACAACGGCGGCGTGGCCGTCACGGCCACCGCCACCAGCGGCGCCGGTGCCGGCAATGTGCAGCTGTACCGCTTCTTCAATGCGCCGACCTGGATGGAATACCGGGCCGGCGTCAGCTTCGCCTTCGGCACGGCGGTGGTCGATGCCAACAACAACGTCACCGGCAACGGCACCCTCACCGAAACCCTGCCGACCACGCTGAGCGCCGACACGCTGATCCTCGAGACGGGCGGCACGCTCAGCCTGGATGGCAGCCTGTCGGCCGGCAAGCGGCTCGAACTGATTGCCGGCGAGGACGTGATCCTGCGCGGCACCATCACCGCCATCGCCGCAGACAGCGACGGACTGATCGACCGGCTGGTGATCACCGCCCGCGGCGCGCACGACATCCAGCGCGGTGTGGACCTGAACAGCGACGGCGACCGCACCGACAGCCTGGTCGAGATGCGTGTGGGCTGGGACGGCAACAACGACGGCGATTATGCTGACACGCTGGTCGAGACCGGGCTGCGCATCGACTTCAACCGCGACGGCGACACCAACGATGTCGTCGAGGAGTCCAGCTTCGAGGTCGACCTCAACGGTGACGGCGACGTGCTCGACACCTTGCTCAGCGAGGCCACGCTGGGCCGCGACCTCAACGGCGACGGCGACCTGGTGGACACGGTGTCCGAGGTCAACTTCGGGCTCGACCTCAACGGCGATGGCGACCGCACCGACCGCCTGCATGAATCGTCGGTCGACTTCAACGGCGACGGCGACTACACCGACACACTCAGCGAGTTCTCCGCCGACTACAACCTCGATGGCGACTTCCTCGATCTCGTCAGCGAGGCCGGCGTCGGCCGCGACCTCAACGGCGACGGCGACCTGCTCGACAGCCTGCAGGAAGTGCGTGGCCTGAACCGCGACCTCAACGGTGACGGCGACGCGCTCGACAGCGTGGCCGAGGCCGGCTTCGGGGTTGACCTCAACGGCGATGGCGACGGCCTGGACACCCTGCGCGAGGCGCTGCTGGGCGTGGACTACAACGGCAACGGCAGCATCCTCGACACCGTCGAGGAGAACCAGGGCCTGCAGAGCACCGGCTTCGTCGACATCCGCGTGGTTGCGTTGCCGGCGTCCAGTTTTGAGCTGCGCGCCCGGCGCGACGTCGACCTCGATCTCGGCAGCAGCCTCACGCTGTCGGGCTTTGTCGGTGGCCTGACGGGCTACGGGCCGGCGGCCAATGTCAATCTGCTCATCGATGGAACGCTCACCGTGCAGGGCGGCATCGTCAATGCCGACCCAGAGAACGGCGGCGACATCCTGATCCAGGCCGACCAGGTCGTGGCCGACGGCGCGTCGGTGTTCATCGCCGACCGCCTGCAGGTCACGGCCGAAGGCGACATCGTGCTCAACACCCTGGTCGCCACGCTGGTGGCCGACAGCACGGTCGACGGCGACGTGGTCGTGCGCGAATCCGACGGGCTGGAGATTGCCCGTGCCACCGCGCGGGACGGCGCGGTGCGCATCAAGGCTGGCGGCGATGTGGACGCACGCGAGGTGCGCACCTTCGTCGACGCCGTGGCGAACGCGGCCGAGGTGCGCTCGGGCGGCGACCTGCGCATCGACCTGATCGAGGCCGGTGCCGATGCCGGTGCGCGCAAGACCGCCGGTGCCGTCACCGTCGAGGCGGTGGGCGTGATCTCCGAACTGCAGGCGCGCATCGTCGACGCCCGCGGCAATCTGGTCTCGCAGGCCTACGACCAGGCTTCGGCCGACCTGTACGGCTTCACCGTCACCATCGTCGGCACGCCGGTGCCGCCCGCGCTGCTGTTGCGCTCGGCCACCGACGCCGGCACCAGCAACGAGCTGGAAGTGCGCGTGATCTCCACCGCCAGCACGGCGCTGCGGATCACGGTGGACGACGCCGACCGCCAGATGACGAACGCGGCGGCCGAAGGCGCCGGCGGCCTGACGGCACCGGTGACCACCGCCACGCCCACGCCGGCCGGCACCGACGCCACCCAGCGCAGCCGCATCGAGTTCGGCACCGTCACCAGCGAAGGCCAGGTCTACACCGTCACCATCGATGGGGTGGGCGCCACCGTCACGGCGCAGGCCAACGAGACCATGTCGGCCCTGCTGGGCCGGCTGGCCACCGCCATCGAGGCGGCGCGGCCGGCGATCGACGTGACGGTGGATACCGCGGCCGATGCCCTGAACCTGGACGCGCGGGTGGCCAACACCGCCTTTGTCGTGCAGGCCGTCACCGCCATCGAGCCGGTCACCATCGTGCGCACCGGCGCCCTGACCGATGGCGGCGGCACACCGACCACGGCCGCCGGCAGCGAGGTCAAGCAGCGCAGCGTGGTCGCGTTCGACGACGGCGTCAGCGCTGCGACCGGCCAACGCTATGCGGTGGTGGTCAACGGCCATGAGTACGCCACATCGGTGGGCGACAACGCCTGGATCTGGGTGACGGGCAGCGGCAGCAGCGCCATCACCGTCGATGCGCTCGATTGGACGACCGTGTCGGAGCTGGGCTCGGCCACCATCTCGGCCACCAATGCCGACCCGCGCACCATCAACGTGGCGGGCCTCACCGCCGAGGTGGGCGCGCGCTACATCGTCACCGTGGGTGCGGGCAGCGCCACGCTGGTGTATGCCAGCGGCAGCACGCTGGCCGAGCAACTGCGCGACACGATCGACGGGATCAGCGGCGTCGACGCCAGCCGCGCCGGCAACGTCCTCACGCTGACCCAGGGCGGCAGCAGCAACCCGATCACCTCGGCCATCACGCTGACCACCCAGCGCCTGACGTCGGTGGCCGAACTGCCGCGCGCCGACGTCACGCCCAGCAGCGACGCCGGGCGCCGCATCAGCCTGACTGGCCTGCCGGTGCGCACCGACATGGTGTTCCGCGTCACCATCGGCGGCAACCTCTTCAGCCACACGGTGGCGGGCGGCAACACGCTGGCCACGGTGGCCCAGGAACTGGCCAACGACATCGACAACCACCCCACCTACGGTGCCGACGACCAGGCCCTGACCGTGGCGGCCAGCTGGGCCTCGATCGGCGCCGCGCTCGACACCCTGGTCGAGCGTGGCGAGGCCGTGGGCGTGCTGCGCGCACGCAGCATCGACTTCAATGCCTACGAGGCCAATGCCGCCGCCACCTACACCGTCACGGTGGACGGCCGCCAGGTGTTGTATGAAGTGGCGGCAGGCGAAGAAGGGCAGGACGCCAACGACCGTGCACGCGGCGTGGCGACGCTGCTGGCGGCACTGCAGTCGGGTGGCAACCCGGTGTTCAGCGTCGAGGTGGCAGACGGCGTGCTGTGGGTCCTCAGCGGCGCCGAGTCGGTGGCCATCACCGCCATCAGCAGCAACACCGACGATGTGCTGACCGTGGGCTCGGTGGAGACCGACGCGCGACGTCTGCTGCTGCAGGCCGATGTGGTGAACCTGCCGTTCACCGTGGCGCAGGCAGCCGTCACGTCGGTGGATGCCGTCGCCTCGGCGGGCCGCAGCGCCACGCAGGCCGCCACCGCCAGCCAGCCGCAGGTCAGCACCATCCGCTTTGCCGGCAGCGTGGCCGCCAGCACCGAGTACACCGTGGTCGTCGACGACAAGGCGTACACCGTGCGCACCGGCGACAACCTGTTCATCGACTTTGCCAACGCCGCGGGCCAGGCGATCACGCTGGAGATCACCGACGAAGCCGGTGTGCCGGTGGCCACGCCGTCGGTGCGGTCGTGGGTGCAGGCGGTGCGTGTCAGCAGCCCCGAGCTCAGCGTGAGCCGCGCGCTCGATCTCAGCGGCATGCCGGTGGCCGTGGGCTACCAGTACCTGCTGAGCGTGGGCGGCGCCCAGCTGTCGCATGTGGCCGAGAGCGGCCAGGACGCGCAGGACATTGCCGACATCCTGGTGGCCGGCCTGGCCGCGGCGGGCGCCACCGCCACCGGCACGGTGCGCACGGTCACGGTGGCGTCCAACTGGGCCGGTGCCGGCACGGGTGTGCTCGAGGCCCTGGCTCAGCGCATCGCGGTGGACGGCCGCGTCGCCGGCACGGCCGACGATGGCACCCGCACGCTGACGCTGACCGCCACGGCCAACAACCAGCCGTTCACGGTGAATGCGGTCACCGTGGCCGCGTCCGGCACCCTGGCCGGCAACCCGGCGGCGCCCACGGTGGACGCCGGCGCCAGCGCGGCGCAGGTCAGCACGATCACCTTTGCCGACCCCGCCAGCGCCGGCTACACGCTGAGCGACGGCCACAGCTTCTCGGTGGATGTCAATGGCCGCGCCTACAGCGTGCAGATCGACCCGGGCGGCGTCACCGGCGACTGGGCGTCGGTGCTCGACGCGCTGGGCGATGCCATCGTGGCCGGCGAGTTGGCCGCATATGACGCAGGCGTGTTGGCCGCCACCTTGCAGCAGCCCTTCGTCGGCACCCGCCTGACGGCCAGCTTCAACGACACGCTGCGCACGCTGACGCTCGCCGCGCAGACGCAGAACGTGAGCTTCCTGGTCGCCAATGCCGACGTGGTGTTCCGCGGCACGCAGACGGTGGCCGGTGGCGTGGTGTCCGACGGCACCACCCCGGTGGTGGCCGCCGGCAGCCAGCAGGAGCAGATCAGCACCGTCACCTTCAGCGGCGCGGCTGCCGCTGGCATCGAATACACCGTGCGTGTCGACGGCGTCGCGCAGACCGTGAAGGTGGGCGACAACGTCAACGGTCAGACGGTGGCTGCCACCTGGGAGTCGGTGCTGCGGGCGCTGGAGTTCGAGATCGAGCAGGGTGGCGTGGTCGGCGTCGACCGCAACGCCGGGCTGCAGCGGTTGACGCTGACCGCCGCCGACCCGAACGACGCCTTCAGCATCTCGGCCACCACGCGCAACACCCTGTTGACCGATGTGCCGATCAACGGCGACTACGTGCTGGTGGTGCCCGACCGCGCCCCTGGCAACTACGGCATGACCGTGACCAACGGCAGCCTGACCGTCGTCAACCTGCCCACCCACGTCGGCGAGACCATCCGCCTGTCAGCCGACGAGGCGCTGGTGGTGGTGTCCGACATCACCGTGGCCGACATCGCGCTGGGCGGCGGCGGCACCGTCGTGCTGACGGCCGGCCTGGGCCTGACCCTGGGCGGCCGCGTCACGGCCGGCGACCTGACGGTGACCGCCGGCGACGACCTGACGCTGACCACGGCGGTCGAATCGGCCACCATCACCCTGACCACGCCGGTCGGCGATGCCGATGCCAGCGACCTGGTGCTGCTGCAGGTGGCCGACGATCCGCTGGCTGCCGACAACCCGCTCGATGGCGTGTTGTCGATCGGCGAAGTGCCTGACCTGGACATCGCCACGTTGGCGATGGACGGCGGCGACATCCTGATCGTTGCCGAGAACGACATCACCATCGGTGCCATCACCGGCAGCGCCGGCACGGTGCGCATCGTCTCGCGTGGCGGTGCGGTCACCATCGGCAGCATGGCCAGCGCCGGCAGCGTCACCATCGAGGCGGCCGGCGCGGTGTCGCTGGGCCTGGGCGGCGTGGGCACCACCATCGACGCCACCACGCTGGACATCACCGCCGGCGGCGCCATCAGCGTGCGCGAGCTCAATGCGCTGACGATCACCCAGATCGAGAGCAGCACCGACGCGGCTGTCACCGTGCATGCTGGCGGCAACCTCGCAGTCAATGCCGACATCACCGCCGGCCTGACCCATGCGGTGTCGCTGAGCACCGGTGCCGGCGGATCGATCACGCTGGACGGCGCCATCGTCACCAACGCCGGTGCGATCTTGGTCAGTGCCGGGGCCGGCCTCAGCCTGAGCGAACTGGCCGACCTGTCCACCGTCGGCGCCAACATCACGTTGGACGCCGGCACCGGCGCACTGGCGATGAGCGGCGACACCGTCATCAACGCGGGTGCCGGCGCCATCACCATCGACGCCGACGGCGCCGTCACGGTCGGCAAGCTGCGCAGCACCGGCACCGGTGATCTGGTCATCCACAGTGGCAGCGTCGTCGACGCGGCCGACGGCGCCACCGACATCGTGGCCACCCAGGCATTGCTCGTCATCACCGCCGTCGGCGGCATCGGGCATGGCAATGCCATCGAAACACAGGTCAGGGCGATGGATCTACTCAACAGCAGCAGCGGCGACATTTCCGTCATCGAGGTCGACGCGCTGGAATTGCGCCGCGTCGACCAGCAGGGCGCCGGTGCGGTCGACATCCGCACCCAGGCCGGCAACCTGGTGGTGATGAACCTGGGCGTGCGGGCCACCAGTGGCGCGGTCGACCTGTACGCCGGCGGCGGCGGGCTGACCGTGGGCGGTGACGGCGTGGCCACCACCGGCGGCGGCATCACCTTGGTGGCCGAGCGCGGTGACCTGCTGCTCGACGCCGGCGTGCGTGTGGCCGGTGCCGGTGACATCGCCCTGCGCGCCAACGACGGCGCCATCCGCACCAGCGAAGCCGCGGCGCAGTGGCGTACCGAAGGCGCCGGGTTCGACGCCGACCTGGACTGGGCGCTGGTCAACCGCCGCTTCGACGTGAACGTGGCCACTGGCGAGATCACCGGCGCCCGCCTGGACGCCGCGGACAACCAGATCCACGGCCTGTTCAACGGCCAGGTGCTGCGCGAGGCCGGTGGTGCCTACGTGCAGACCACCGGCGGCAAACTGACGATGACCGCCAGCGGCGCCATCGGCGAGTTCCCGGCGGGCACCACACCGCTGTACAGCCCGTTGGCGATCTTCGTCGACGCCGAGGAAGTGGTGGCCGCCAGCAGCGGCCGCGAGAACGTGCTGGTCATCGCCGCCGACGAGGTGGACGTGGGCGATGCCGGCGCCCTGGCCGGCGACTCCGGCGCGCGCGCCGGCCTCACCCGCGTGTTCAGCCTGCAGGGTGCACAGACAGTGCACGCCGCGGTGGACGCCGGTGGCGAGGACATCTCGCTGATCAGCGACGACCTGGACATCGACGCGCCGATCCGCAGCGCCGGCGGCAACCTGAACATCCGCCCGAACGACCCGACCGTGGCCGTGGTGATCGGTGACTTGGTCAGCGACGGCGCCGGCAACTTGGCCGCCAACACCGGTGTGGGCCTCAACCAGACGCTGAACCTCGACCGGGGCGACATCGGCAACATCGGCGCGGGCTTCGGCAACATCATCATCGGTGCGGCCGGCAGCAGCAACCCGATCTACTTCACCAGCAGCAGCGGCAACGGCATCACGCTGAACGCGCCCACCACGTTGTACGCCAACGGCCAGGGTGGCGAGATCCTGATCGGCACCAACCTCACGGCGCCGTCGCTGCTGGTCTTCGGCTCGGGCTTCACCACCACGGTGGCGGGCAACATCACGCTCACCTCGGGCTCGTACACGTTGAACGACTCGGCGCGCATCAGCGGCTCGCGCAGCATCGCGGTGCAGGCCGGCAACATCACCTTCGGCCAGTCGGGCTTCCCGTATTTCGTGGTCGGCGACAGCCTGGCCACCACCGACACGCTCACCCTGGCGGCCTCGGGTAACGTCAACTTCATCTCCAACATCGGCGGCGGCAGCGAGGCCGGCACCGATTTCCTGAACGCGCTGACCATCACCACCGCCACCAACGTCGTCTTCAACGACGAGGTCGTGGTCAACGGCAGTTTGGCGATCAATGCGACCGGGACAGTCTCCTTCAGCAAGGGCGTGCGCTTGCTCAACGGCGGCAGCCTGTCGATCACCGGCGCGTCGCAGATCACCTTCAGCGAGAACAGCTCCATCAACCTGGAAGGCGGCGGCAACCTGCTGCTCGAAGGCAACGAGATCGACCTGCGCATGGCCACCAATGCGGTGGTGGGCACGGGCACGGCCACGCTGCGCACGGCCACCGCTGCCAACGCCATCGAGGTCGGCTCGTTCGACGGCGCCGGCATCAACAACGCCGCGCTGAACCTCAGCATGGCGGAGCTGCGCACGCTCAGCGAGGGCTTCAGCCGCATCGTCATCGGCCATGCATCAGCCGGGCATGCAGCGTCGGCTGCCTCAGCCAGTACCGTCACCTTGGGTGCCAACGACAGCGGCACCACGCCGATCTTCCGTGACGACGTGGCCATCTACGGCGGCTCGATCACCGCGGCCGACAGCGAGTTCAGCAGCTGGCTGGTGCGCGTCGGCGCCGGCGAAACCCTCACGCTCGACGCCGTCAACAACATCGAGATCCTCAACGAGATCGAGGCCGACTCGATCACGCTGTATTCGGCCCTGGGCAGCATCGGCCAGGCCGACGCCGCCACCGACGGCATCAGCGGCGAGGCCCTGCGCAGCCTGGAGCTGGTGGCCACCGCCAAGACCGGCATCAACCTCGGCGCGATCGAGACGCCGCTGCTGTCGGTCACCAACACCGGCGACGGCGACATCACGCTGGGGGTCAACGGTGTGCGCACCACCGCGCCGATCGGCCGCTTCACCGCCAGCCAGATCACCGGCGACGTGTCGGTCGCCAAGCTCACCCAGACCCTGTCCACCGGCACCGGCGACATCGCGCTCACCACCCGCGGCGGCAGCATCAGCATGCTCAGCGGCGCGGTCAGCCAGGCCAGCGCCATCACCCTGAACGGCACCACCAGCACCGGCCTGGCGAACCTGGGCACCGGCAGCACCGCCCTGGACGCGCAAGGCAGCGGCGAGACCCTGCTGATCAGCCAGAGCATCACCAGCCGCGGGGCGATCACCTTTGCCACGGCCGGCAACTTCACCACCGCCACGGGCGTCAACCTGCTGGCCACCGACACCGGGGCCGACATCAGCCTCACGGCCACCGCGGGCGCCATCACCCTGGGTGGCAACCTGGTCTCGGGTGGCGGCGGCAGCTCGGGCGGCCTGGTGTCGCTGACCGCCGGCACCGGCATCACCATGACCGACGGCACCAGCATCACGTCGGTGGGCACCAGCGGGCGCGCCAACCTGGTGGCCGGCGGCGACATCCTGGTCAGCCAGATCGCGGTGACCAGCAGCGTGGGCCTGCGCACCACTGGCGGCGCCATCATCGACAACCTCACCGGCAACGGCAACAATCTGGTCGGCGAAGCCGCCGACGCAGTGCTGTATGCGGCCAACGGCATCGGCTCGGGCAGTGCCGCGCTGCGCACCGCGCTGGGCACCCTGGTGGCCACCAACACCACCGCCGGCGGCGTGTTCGTCACCGAGGCCACCGGCCTGACGGTGGAAGACACCCTGCCCCCGGTGGATGCGCCGCTGGGCATGAACCTGGGCGGCATCGTCGACGCATCGGGCCGGGTGGCCCTGGTGCTGACCAGTGGCAACCTCAACGTCGTCGGCGGCATCAGCTCGTCGGCCACCGGCACGGGCAGCGGCCACATCCTGCTGCAGACCCTGGGCGGCGACATCGCCATCCAGGCCGATGTGAATTCCGCCGCCGGCAGCATCTCGGTGCTGGCCAGCGGCAGCGTGGCCATCGGCACCGGCGTGGGCGGTGTGCAGGTGTCCACCGCCGCCGACGGCGCCACGGTGGACGTGCTGGCCGCAGCCGGCACCGTCACCATGGGCGCCACCGGCGGCCTGGTCACGAACAACGGCGCCCAGCGGGTGCAGGCCGCCGGCAACGTGGTGCTGGGCCAGTTGAGCACCGGCAGCGCCGGATCCTCCGACAACCGCGCCATCAGCGTGCTGTCGGGCGGCGCCATCACCGATGCCGATGCCGACAACGCCACGGCCGCGACCAACCTCAGCGCGGCCCGTGTGCGGCTGGACGCCGCGCTCGGCGTCGGCACGTCCACCAATGCCATCGAGACCAGCATCGGTACCGTGGCCGCCCGCACCACGGCGGGCGGGCTGTTCCTGAGCGAACACAACGGCCTGACGGTCGGCAGCGTCGCGGCGGTCTCGGTCAACCGTGTCGGCAGCAGCGGCACCACGGCGGCCCAGGCCGACAGCGCCACCCTGGCAGGACTGACCGCCGGCGTCAACGGCGCCATCACCGTGCGCAGCGGCACCGGCACCACCGGCGCGCTGACCATCGATGCGGCCATCACGGCGGCCGGCACCGGCCACCTGCTGCTGGAAGCCGGCGGCGGCGCCATGCGGCTGAATGCCGACGTCGACGCCGGCAGCGGCAGCGCCAGCCTGGTGTCCGTCGGCGCGCTGAGCCTGGCCGCCGACGCCGACCTGCGCACCACCGGCAGCGCCACCCTCGACCTGCGCGCCGCCTCGGTGGCCATGACCCAGGGCGCAACGCTCAGCACCGGCAGCGGCATTGTGCGCATTGCCGCGACGGGCGCGCTGCAGCTGGGTGCGGTCAGCACCACGGGCGATGTGAGCCTGGCGGCGCAGAGCATCAGCGACGCGTTTGCGAACGGCACCGACACGGTGAACGTGACGGCCGACGAGCTGCGCATCGTCACCAGCGGCACGGGCGCCAGCGACGGCGCGGGCAGCGCAGCCAATGCGCTGGAGCTGGCGGTCAACGCGCTGGCGGCCGACGTGAACGGCGCCGGTGGCCTGTTCGCCAGCGAGGCCGATGCACTGCAGATCGGCACGCTGAGCGCCATCAACGTCAACCAGGTGGGTG
>JBBAPL010000019.1:0-2363 GCA_040400895.1 Aquabacterium sp. | reverse complement strand
GCGGGCATGAGCATGGACCTGCTGGCCGGGCGCGACATCACCATGGCCGACGGCAGCCGCCTGTCCAGCAGCGATGCCGACATTGCGCTGTGGGCCGACACCGGCGCCGTGGTCGTCAGCGAGATCGATGCCGGCAGCGGCCGGGTCAGCCTGCGCGCGGCCACGTCGATCACCGACACCCACGCCGGTGGCAGTGACGACAGCCACACCGATCTCACCGCCGCGGGCCTGGTGCTGCGCGCCGGCACCGGCGTGGGCAGCGGTCTGAACCACCTGGAAACCGCCGTCGGCACGCTCAGTGCCAGCGTCGGCGTGGCCGGCCTGTTCGTCAGCGAGACGGCCGGCCTCACCGTCGATCGCCAGACGGTGACGGTGCAGCGCGTGGCTGCCGACGGCAGCGCGCCGGCCGGTGCCCTGGGCACGGTGGCGGTGACCCAACAAGACCTGACCGCCACCGGCGCCGGCCACATCGTGGTCGAGGTGGCCAGTGGCGACCTGGTGCTGCAGCCAGGCTCCAGCAACACCGCAGCCGTGCTGCTGGACGCCGGCCATGTGCGCCTGGCCGCCGGCGGCGGCCTGAACCTGAACGGCGCGCTCATCGGCACCGGTGGCGGCGCCGTCACGCTGGTGGCCGGCGGCGCGATGGCGCTGGCCAACGCCGGCACGGTGACAGCCAGCGGCGCAGCCGATCTGCACCTGCAGGCCGGCGGCGCGCTGACCATGGGCGCCAGCACCACGCTGACCACCGGCAGCGGCCAGATCCGCGTGCAGAGCGGCGGCCTGCTCACCCTCGGCCGCTTGAGCACCACCGGCGCGGTGGCACTGCAGGCTGCGTCCATCGGCGACGCCGGCGCGGGCGGTAGCGATGCAGTCAACGTCACCGCCACCAGTCTGCGGGTGCTGACCACCGGCACGGCCGCCGGCCAGGGCCTGGGCACCGGCAGCAACCCGCTGGAGATCAGCGTCAACCGCCTCGCCGCCGACGTGCGCGGTCCGGCTGGCGTGTTCCTGCGTGAATCCGATGGCCTGGACCTGGGCGCGGTGGCCGCCATGTCGACCGCACTGGTGGGCCGCGACGGCAGCCTGGGCAGCGTGGCCGACGCCGCGCTGTCGGGCCTGGCCTCGGGTGGCGCGCTCACCGTCAGCCTGACGGCCGGCAGCCTCAGCAGCCAGGCCGGTTCCGGCAACGTGACCGCCGCCGGTGCCCTGCTGCTGGCCGCCACGGCCAGCGACGGCAGCCTGGATCTGGCGGCCCATGTGGCCAGCAGCGGCGGCCCTGTCAGCCTGTCGGCCGGTGCAGCCATCGCGCTGTCGGCCCTGGCCGATGTGACCACCGCCGGCGGCAGCATCGACCTGCTGGCCGGCACCACGCTGACCATGGCCGACGGCAGCCAGGCCCGTTCGGCCGGGGGCAACATCCGCGCCGCAGCCGGGGGTGACCTGACGGTGGGCGAACTCGACGCCAGCCGCAGCGGCGCGGCGCAGGATGGCTGGGGCAGCATCAGCGTGCTCAGCACCACCGGCCGCGTGTTCGACAGCAGCGGCGACGCCACCGGCTCGCTGGACTTGCAGGGCCGCCACCTGCGCCTGCAGGCCACGGCCGGCGGCGTGGGCAGCGCGGCCGACGCGCTGGAAACCGAGGTGGCCCTGGTGGCCGCCGCGGTGGGCAGTGCCGGCCTCAGCCTGTCTGACGCATCGGCCCTGACCGTGGGCACCACGCCGGCGCTGTCGGTGTTGCGGGTGGCCGCCAGCGGCAGCACCAGCACCATCACCGATGCGCCGCTGTCCGACATCACGGCCACCGACGGTGGCAGCGTGCTGGTCAATGCCGGCAGCACCATCACGTTGACCGACGGCAGCGACGGCGACGGCCAGGCCATCAGCGTCAATGGGGCCGGCACGGTGACCGTGAACGCCGGCAGCGGCAATGTGCTGGTGCAGGCGGACGTGCAGAGCAGCGCCGGCAGCATCGACATCGTGGCCGGGCAGGGCACGATCGTGGTGGACGCGGTGGTGCGCACCGCCAGCGGTGACGTCGCACTCAGCAGCCTGGGCAGCGTGCAATGGGGCACCGCCGGCGGCACCGAGCGCACCGATGCCGGTGCCGGCGGCACGCTGACGCTGACGTCCTTCCTGCCCACACAGGACATCGTCATCGGCGGCACGGCGCCCGCCAACCCGTTGCCTGGCGACACCACCTGGTACTTCGACCAGACGTCCCTGGGCAAGCTGGCCGACGGCTATGGCAGCGTCGTCATCGGCGGTCCGGGCCACACCGGCCGCATCACGCTGGACGGCAGCAGCAGTGCGCTGGCCGGCCTCAAGTTTGAAGCGCGACACCGCCCAACCTGTAAGGTGTCGCC
>JBBAPL010000018.1:0-54329 GCA_040400895.1 Aquabacterium sp. | reverse complement strand
ATGGCTTCATGGCGCTGACCGACGACGCCCGCTTCCTGTACAAGACGACGGACACCTACGCCAAGGATTGCGAGCGCGCCATCCGGTGGGACGACCCTGCGATCGGCATCAATTGGCCGGCGGGTGTGACGCCGTTGCTGGCGCCGAAGGATGCTGCAGCGCCGCTGTTGGCGGCCGCCGACACCTTCTGATCTGGCGGCCAGCGACGGACCCGCCACATGCCCGCTGCCACAACCTGGTCGCCGTGCAGGCCAGTGTGGGGGCAGCCCGTCGGGCCAACTTCCGGTTCATCGAGGGCGACATCCGACAGCTGGCCGTCTGCCAGGCCGCATGTGCCGATGTGCAGATCGTGCTGCACCAGACCGAACTGGGCTTGGTGCTCCGCTCGATCGCCGACCCCATCACCACCAACGCAGCCAGCGTCACAGTCTTCCTGAACATGCTGATGGCCGCGCGCGATGCCGGCGTGCAGCGCTTTGTGAACGCTGCAAGCAGCAGCAGCACCCATGGCGGCCACCCCGGTCGGCCCAAGTTAGAAGACACCACCGGCAAGCCGCTGTCGCCTTACGCCTTGACCAAGCTGGTGAACGAACTGTAAGCCGACGTGTTTTTGCGCAGCTACGGTATGCAGGGCATCGGCCTGCGCTATTTCAACGTATTCGGTCCGCGGCAGAACCCGAACAGCGGCTATGCAGCTGCGATTCCGAAATGGGCGCCGGCCAAGCTGGCAGCAGATACGGTCTACATCAACAGCGATAGTCAGACCAGCCGCGACTTCTGTTTCGTGGCCAGTACGGTGCAGGCCAATGTGCTGGCAGGCACTGCGCAGGATCAGGCGGTCTTGAATTAGGCCTAAAGCGTGGCCGGAGGTGAGCAGACTGACCTGAAAGAGCTACACGCACTGCTGTAGGCGCAGCGACTAGGGCTGGCAGACATCGTGCCAGTGCACCGCGCGTTTCGCGCGGGAGATGTGCAGCATTCCCGCGCTGACGTGGGTTCGACCGCGCTGTTGTTGGGCTACATACATAGTCGTGACCTCCGGACGAGGTTGCACGTTGCGGCATGTTGGTGTGCGGGCCGACACCGCGAACCAGATCAGCGCCTGGTCACCATCCAGCGCGGCGACTTGAAACGGACAATGCGCCAGTAAAGGGCCGTATAGGTTAGTCCGAACAGCAGGATGAAGCCGGCCAGCAAGAGAGTGCTGTCCCAGAACAACATGGCCGGAAGCACAGACGTCATGCAGAGCATCCAAAGATATGGCGATGTCATCGAATTGCGCCGTACCGCCGAGCGCTTCGACTGCTTGCCGATCGCCCACCGCATGACCCGACGATAGATCAGCGAATGCAGATGAATGCCATCGGGCATGCCAGCCGGCTGGCCACGGAGCATGACGCGCCGATAGATGGAGAACACAGTCTCGAACACGGGATAGATGCACACCAGCAGCGGGAACATCGGCGAGACATCGGGGTTGCGATGCAACAACATGATGGCCAGTTCGGCGACATAAAAGCCCAGGAAGTAAGCGCCTCCGTCCCCGAGGAAAATGAGCCCGGCAGGGAAGTTCCAGATGAAGAAGCCGAGCACGGCACCGACGCCGGCCACAGCCAATGCGACGATGAGGCCATCACCGACTTGGAAGCCGACATAGCCGATGCTGCAGAGCATCAGCACGGCGCACATCGAAGCCAGTCCGTTGAACCCGTCGATGATGTTCAGAGAGTTGGCGACGCCCGCTACCACGAAGACCGTGACCAACGCGGCGCCTGCGCCGAACGACACAGCCCAGTCGAGCCCAGGGATTTCGGTTCGGGTGATCGCGGCATCGAGAAGGAAGACGGCTAGTGCCGCCGAGATGGCCGTGAAGAAGAGCCGCCGTCGGGGGCTCTGCGTCTTGGTCAGGTCTTCAGTTAGGCCGGAACCGAATGCTGGCAGCGCACAGGCCATCAACAGAAGGGCTTGGTGGGCCATCGCAGGGTTGCGCCACCACAGCACGCCGATCCCCAGCAGCACACCAGCCACGATGCCAATGCCGCCAACCCGGGGCACCGGCGTGACGTGGAATTTCTGCGGGCCTGAAAGATCGTGATCGTGGAAGCGGTGGCCAGCAGCCTTGGAGCGTCGGACCAGCCACAACGTGATCCCCAGGGACGCCAGGAAAGCTGCCAGCAAGATGAGCATAACGATCGATTCTATCGGCGGCCTGATGCGGCACATCCGCAGGCGGAAGGGCTTGGCAACACGTCCATTACAATCTGCCGCTTTGCGAGGCGTTCTCGCTGAGTCGTCTGCCGCTCGCGGGCGCCAACGCTTCGACTGCCGAGCCTTTTGGCATGAACCTGACTATCTGCCCGCCACGTCAATCTACGCCTGCAACTGCATGGCGCGTTCCTGTCACTCTGATGATCTGGCTCTCGGCCCTTTGTCTGGCGCCAGTTGCGACGGCCCAAGGCCAAAGTGGCACCCAGACCACGGGCGGTCAGGAGAGCAACAGCAGTGTGTCGTCGGGGCCGGTCCGCCTGCGGCAGCCGGCACAGACCGATGCGGTGGGCGATCCCACGGCGCGCAGCCAATCCGACGGCTATGCATTGCCTCAGGCGCCCAAACCGTTGTCTGACTTCGAGTTGCACGTACGCGCACAACCTGGCGCAGGCAATGTACGTGCGTTGGGCGTCACTTTGCTCGATGGCCTGCAGCGTGCGGAAGACCGGCAAGAGCCGAATCCACTCGTGCCGCCCGACTACTTGCTCGGAGCAGGGGATGTCTTGGTGGTGACCATCTGGGGTTCGGTCGATGCCGACCTGCGCCTGCAGGTGGATCGCAGTGGTCGCATTTCGATCCCCCGAGTGGGGCCGATCATGGTGTCTGGTGTTCGCTATGGCGACCTTCCCGAGGTGATATCGCGCCGCGTCGGGCAGGTCTTCCGCAACTTTCAGATCAGTGTGTCGCTGGCCCAACTGCGTGGCCTGCGGGTGTATGTCACCGGGTTCGCCAGCCGGCCTGGGCCCGTCAGCTTGAGCAGCCTGTCGACACTGGCTCAGGCTTTGTCACGTGCGGGTGGCCCGGCTGCAGCGGGCAGCTACCGCAACATCCAGTTGCGGCGCGGTTCTACCATCGTCAGCCAATTCGATTACTACGAGCTGCTGCTCAAGGGCGACCGGCGTGGCGATGTGTTGCTGCAACCGGAGGACGTGATTCACGTCGCCCCAGTGGGTCAGCAGGTTGCCTTGATCGGCAGTGTGAACCGGCCCGCGATCTACGAACTTCGCCAGAACGAAACGGTGGCAGACCTGCTGGCAATGGCGGGAGGGTTCAGCGCGGTGGCGGACGACCAGCGCTTGGTACTGGAGCGGATCGGCGGCGGCGATGCGTCTCGCAAGCAGCAGTTGGTTATCAACACCAGTCGGGGTGCCATGCTGGCCAACGGCGATGTGCTGCGGGCATTGAACGCAGCCGAGTTGCGTGGGCCAATCGGGGTGCAGAGCAAGCGTGTGCGTGTCGAGGGCGAAGTCACCAAGCCTGGCGAGTACGTCCTGCGCCCGGACAGTACCTTGGCCGATGCGCTGCGGGAAGCAGGCGGTCTGACAGCCGATGCCTACTTGTACGCCGCGATGTTCACGCGGGAGAGCGTCCGGGTGAGCCAGCAAGTCAACTATGAACGTGCGCTGCGGGACTTCGAGACCCAGATTGCCAGCGCCGCGGTTACCCGGCGTGCCGACTCGCCCGAGCAGTTGAGCGCACTGCAGGCGGCCAGCACCGCCAACTCGCGCCTGCTGGAGCAACTTCGCGGCCTCAGACCCTCTGGACGCATCGTGCTGCAATTGGCCAGCACGGCAGACACTCTTCCTGAACTCGTACTGGAAGACGGTGATCGCCTCGTCATTCCGGCGCGACCAATGACGGTCGGTGTGTTTGGCAGCGTCTTCAGCACCGGCAGTTACCTCTACTCAGCCAACCGAACGGTCGGCGAGTATCTGCGATTAGCCGGCGGCCCTACCCGCGGCGCCGACGAGGGCAGCGTATTCGTGATCCGGGCCAACGGTGCGGTCAGCAGTAGCCTGCAGGAGAGCGGCATCTTCACGCGTGGAAACCAGTTGAGCAATATGCGTGCGGACCCTGGTGACACGATCTTCGTTCCGGAGGAGTTGAACAAGACCACCTGGGTTCAGAGCGCCAAGGACTGGACCCAGATCCTCTACCAGTTGGGCATTGGCCTGGCAGGCATGAAGAGCGCTGCGCAATGAGCCGCCAGCAGGAGATCGATGCCGGCTTTGGCGCGCCCCCCGGCGGGACCGACGACGCTGGCGTTTCGCTGGTCGAACTGGCTGCCGCGTGGCGGCAGCGCCTGAGGCTGCTGGTGGCCGCGCCCATCGTGGCCGGCGTGCTGACCTACGGCGTCACGCTGCTGCTCGATCCGGTCTACACCGCCACCACCACCTTCATGCCCCCTGCGCAGGCGCAAGGCGGGGCGGCGGCAGCGCTGGCATCGCTGGGTGCGCTCGGTTCCCTTGCTGGCAATGTCGCAGGCACCTCCACGACTGCAGACCGCTATGCCGCCCTGTTGTCCTCCGTCAACGTGATGGACAGCCTGATCGACCGCTTCAAGCTGATGGAGGTCTACGAAGCGGAGTTCAAGGTGGATGCGCGCCGGCAACTGGCAGGCAACGTGCGCATCAGCCTGGGCAAGAAGGACGGCATGATCAACGTGTCGGTGGACGACAACAGCCCGACCCGTGCCGCCGAGATGGCCAACCAGCATGTCGCCGAGTTGCGGCGCGTCACCGCCACGCTGGCAGTGACCGAGGCTCAGCAGCGCAGGATGTTCTTCGAGCGACAGTTGCAGGACAGCCAGGGCAAGCTGGTCGAAGCGCAGAAGGCGCTGCAAACCAGCGGCTTCAACGTCGGCGCCTTGAAGTCCGAGCCCAAGGCAGCCGCCGAGAGCTACGCCCGCCTCAAGGCAGAGGCCACGGCCACTGAAGTGCGACTGCAGACGCTGCGAAGCGCATTGGCCGACAGCACCCCCGAAGTGCAGCAGCAGCTCAGCGCCCTGGCTGCCTTGCGTGCCAAGCTGGCGGATGCCGAGCGCACAGGCGCGACCGCGGGCGATGCCGACTACATCGGCGCCTACCGCAACTACAAGTACCAGGAAACCCTGTTCGAGCTGTACGCCAAGCAGTTCGAACTGGCGCGCGTGGACGAAAGCCGCGAGGGTGCGCTGTTCCAGGTGGTGGACGTGGCCAGCCCGCCGGAGCGGCGCACGCGGCCGAAGCGCGTCGCCACGGCGGCCACGGTGGCCGCAGCCACGTTGCTGCTGCTGGCAACCTGGATTGCCGTGCGCGCGGTGCTTCGCCGGGCCCCGGGCGCCGCCGCCCCATCGGGCTTGCCATTGGCATGAGCACGTTCGGTTTGATCCCGGCGCGGGGCGGGTCGAAGGGCATCCCGCGCAAGAACATCCGGGCCATCGCCGGCAAGCCGCTGATCGCATGGACGATCGAGGCCGCGCTGCGGTCGGCCCTGCTGGATGCAGTCGTGGTGAGCACCGACGACGACGAGATTGCCGAGGTGGCGGTTCGGCATGGCGCACTCGTCCCCTTCATGCGGCCACCGGCGCTGGCACAGGACGGTTCACCCGGCATCGACCCCGTGCTGCACGCACTGGACCAACTGCCACACCACAGGTCCGTGCTGCTGCTGCAACCCACGTCGCCGCTCCGGCGCACCGCCGACATCGACCGGTGTCTGCAGATGGCGCGGCAGAATGGCCTGCCATCGGTCGTCTCGGTCGTCGAGGCCGACAGCCACCCCTGCTGGACCTACCGGCTTGCAGAAGACGCCGCACTGCACCGGTACATCGACGCGGCGCCCGTGGCGCGCCGCCAGGATCTGCCGCCAGCCTATGTGCTCAATGGCGCCCTGTACTACGCCGATGCCGCCTGGTTGCGCCAGTCGCGGACCTTGGTCCATGCCGACACGCGCGCCCTGGTGATGGCGCGTGAAGACTCGGTGGACATCGACACCCCGCTCGACTGGCGCTTTGCCGAGATACTGCTCAAGGAATTGACGTGAAGAAGAAGATCCTCGTCACCGGTGCCGACGGATTCATCGGGTCGCACCTCACCGAGGCGCTGGTGCGGGCCGGCTACGACGTGCGGGCGTTCGTGCTCTACAACTCGTTCAGTTCGTGGGGATGGCTGGATCGCTGCGGCGCCGACGTGGCCGGGCAGTTCGATGTGTTCGCCGGCGACGTGCGCGACCCCAACGGCGTGCGCAAGGCGATGGAGGGCTGCGACGCCGTGCTGCACCTGGCCGCACTGATCGCGATTCCCTACTCGTACCACTCGCCCGACACCTATGTCGACACCAACATCAAGGGCACGCTGAACATCGTCCAGGCCGCCCGGGACCTTGGTGTCCGGCGCGTGGTGCAGACCTCCACCAGCGAGGTGTACGGCACGGCCCGCTTCGTGCCCATCACCGAAGACCATCCGTTGCAGGGCCAGTCGCCGTACTCGGCCAGCAAGATCGGCGCCGACCAGATCGCGATGTCGTTCCATGCCTCGTTCGGCACGCCGGTCACGCTGCTGCGGCCGTTCAACACCTACGGGCCGCGGCAGTCGGCGCGGGCGGTGATCCCGACGATCATCACCCAGATCGCCAATGGCCAGCGCCAGATCAAGTTGGGTGCAGTGCACCCGACGCGGGACTTCAACTTCGTCGCCGACACCGTGGCCGGCTTCATCGCTGCGCTGGGCGCAGAGCGCGCCGTGGGCGAAGTGATCAACCTGGGCAGCAACTTCGAGATCTCGATCGGAGACACGGCGCAGGCGATCGCCGAAGTGATGGACGCGCAGATCGAACTGGTCACCGATGACCAGCGCCTGCGCCCGGAGAAGAGTGAAGTGGAGCGCCTGTGGGCCAGCAATGCCAAGGCGCGTGACCTGCTCGGCTGGCAGCCGGCCTATGGCGGCCGCGACGGTTTCCTGCGCGGCCTCGCAGAGACGGTGGCCTGGTTCCGCGAGCCCGCCAACCTGGCGGCCTACAAGTCGCACATCTACAACGTCTGACGCCCATGGACCCTCACCGCGACCTGCCGCAGTCCATCGTCCGCGCCATTGCCGACGTGGTGGGCACCGCGCCGGTGGCACTGCACGAGCCGCGCTTCCGCGGCAACGAGTGGGCCTACCTCAAGGCGTGCCTGGACTCCACCTTCGTGTCGTCGGTCGGGGCCTTCGTCGACCGTTTCGAGGCGGACCTGGCGGCCTACACGGGCGCCAGCCGCGCCGTGGCGGTGGTCAACGGCACGGCGGCGCTGCATGTCGCCCTGCGGCTTGCCGGCGTAGAGCCCGGCGACCAGGTGCTGCTGCCGGCACTGACCTTCATCGCCACGGCCAATGCCGTGGCCTACTGTCAGGCGGTGCCGCACTTCGTCGACAGCGAGACGCGGTCGCTCGGCATGGACGCCGAGGCGATGCGCGAGCACCTGCGCGCCAGCACCGAGATGCGGGCCGGGCAGTGCATCCACCGCGCCTCGGGCCAGGTCATCCGCGCGATGGTGCCGATGCACACCTTCGGCCACCCGGCGGACATGCCGGCGCTGCTGGCCGTGGCCCATGACTTCGGCATCGCCGTGGTGGAAGACGCCGCCGAGTCCCTGGGCAGCAGCATCGGCGGCCAGCACACCGGCACCTTCGGGCGACTGGGCACGCTCAGCTTCAATGGCAACAAGACCATCACCACCGGCGGCGGCGGTGCCATCCTCACCAATGACCTGGCGCTGGGCGCGCGTGCCAAGCATCTGACCACCACCGCCAAGCAGCCGCACCGGTGGGCGTTCAACCACGACGAGTTGGGTTACAACTATCGCCTGCCGAACCTGAATGCGGCTCTGGGCTGTGCGCAGCTGGAACAGCTGCCGCAGTTCCTGGCGGAAAAGCGCCGCCTTCACCAGGCCTACAGCGCGCGCTTCGCCGGTGTCCAGGGCGTCCGCCTGATGGACGAACCCGCAGGCTGCCGCAGCAACTTCTGGTTACAGGCCCTGCTGCTCGATGACGCCGCGTCTGACCAGCGTGACGCCGTGCTCGGCGCCACCAACGACGCCGGCCTGATGACCCGCCCGGTGTGGACCCTGATGCACCGGCTGGGCCACTTCGCCAGCGCACCGCGTGCACCACTGCCGGTGGCCGAATCGCTGGAGCGGCGGCTGATCAACATTCCCAGCAGCGCCGGGCTGGCCTGACCGGCCGGCGCATCGAGGACATGGCGAGATGACAACCCTGGGCATCTTCGGGACATCGGGCTTCGCGCGTGAAGTCGCCGACATCGGCGACGCACTCGGGCACCGCATCGTGTTCATCGCGCGGGATGCGGCCGAACTGGACGCCTGGAACCTGCCCGGTGATGTCATGCTGGAAAGCGACATCGACGCCGCGGCGGGCTGGATCTTCGCCATCGGTATTGGCGAAAACGCGGTCCGCGAGAAGGTGGCCCGCCGTCACACAGACCGTCTGCGGTTCGCCAACCTGTTGCATCCGAGCGCCAGCTTCGGGCGCGGGCAGCGTGCCCAGATCGAAGGCCGGTCGGGTGTGATCGTGTGCGCAGGGGTGCGCTTCACCAACAACATCCAGGTCGGCGACTTCTGCATCTTCAATCTGAACGTGACGGTCGGCCACGACGTGACGACCGACGACTTCATCAACGTGTCCCCAGGCGCGAACATCTCGGGCAACGTGCACCTCGGGGCCCGCTGCTGGATCGGCACCGGGTCGGCGATCAACCAGGGCACCCCGGCGGCCAAGCTCAGCATCGGTGCAGACACGATGGTCGGGTCGGGCTCGGTGGTGGTTAGGGACTGCGAGCCGTCGGCCGTCTATGTCGGCATCCCGGCCAAGAGGATCAAATGAAGACACTCGTGATCGCCGAGGCTGGCGTCAACCACAACGGCAGCCTGGACAGGGCCTGCGAACTGGTGGTCCAGGCCGCCGCAGCCGGGGCTGACCTGGTGAAGTTCCAGAGCTTCATCACCCACAAGAGCATCGCCAGGACGGCACCCAAGGCGTCGTACCAGTTGGACGCGACGGATCCGTCGGAGAGCCAATACGACATGGTGCGCAAGCTCGAGCTGTCTGCTGCAGACCACCAGGTGCTGCTGGACTGCTGCCGCCAGCACGGCATCGGCTTCTTCTCGACGGCCTTCGACACCGACAGCTTCGACTTGCTCCTGTCGCTGGGGCTGGACCGGGTCAAGATCCCGTCGGGCGAAATCACCAACCTGCCGTTCCTGCGCTACCTGGCCCGCCCTGGCCTGCCGGTGATCCTGTCCACCGGGATGGCCAACCTGGGCGACATCGAGGAGGCCATCGGGGTACTCGAGCGTGCCGGGCTGCGGCGCGACCAGATCACGTTGCTGCACTGCAACACCGAATACCCCACGCCCATGCAGGACGTGAACCTGCGCGCGATGGTCAATCTGGGCACCGCCTTCGGCGTGCCGATCGGCTATTCCGACCACACGCAGGGCATCGAGATCCCGATTGCGGCCGTGGCGCTGGGTGCCACCGTCATCGAGAAGCACTTCACGTTGGACCGCAACCTGCCCGGCCCGGACCACCAGGCCAGCCTGGAGCCGGCTGAATTGCGGGCCATGGTCAGGGCCATCCGCAACATCGAGGTTGCCCTCGGTGACGGCCTCAAGCGGCCATCGCCCAGCGAGCAGAAGAACCGGGCGATCGCGCGCAAGTCGCTGGTGGCTGCCCGCGCCATCCGTGCCGGCGAGGTGTTCAGCGCCGAGAACCTGGCCGTCAAGCGCCCAGGCACCGGCATCTCGCCGATGCGCTGGGACGACTACATCGGCCGCCCGTCGCCACGCGACTACGCGGCGGACGAACCTCTCCAGCCATGAGCCGTCGCATCTGCATCGTGACCGGCACACGGGCCGAGTACGGCCTGCTGCGCTGGGTGATCCAAGGCGTGCGCGAGGCGCCCGGGCTGACCCTGCAGCTTCTGGTCACTGGCACGCACCTGTCACCCGAGTTCGGCCTGACCTACCGGGAGATCGAGGCCGACGGCTTTGCCATCGACGCCCGCGTCGAGATGCTGGTGAGCGCCGACACCGCCACCGGCACGGCCAAATCGATGGGTCTGGGCCTGATCGGCCTGGGCGACGCATTCGACCGCCTGCAGCCACACCTGGTGGTGCTGCTGGGTGACCGTTTTGAGGTGCTGGCGGCCGCGTCCGCCGCGCTGGTGGCGGGCATTCCCGTGGCGCATCTGCATGGCGGCGAAACCACAGAGGGCGCCTTCGACGAAGCAATCCGCCATGCCGTGACCAAGATGTCGCACCTGCACTTCGTGGCCGCGGAAGACTACCGCCGGCGGGTGATCCAGCTCGGCGAGCAGCCGGACCGGGTGCACCTGGTGGGGGGCCTGGGCATCGATGCGATCCTGCGGACGCCACTGCTCGACCGCCCGGCCCTGGAGGCATCGCTGGGCGTGCCGTTGGCCGATCGCAACCTGCTGTTGACATTCCACCCCGTCACGCTGGAGCAGCAGAATTCCGAACAGCAGATGGCCGAGTTGCTGGCCGCGCTGGAACCGCTGGACGACACCCGGCTGATCTTCACCATGCCCAACGCCGACACGGGCAGCCGTGCGCTGCGGCAGATGGTCGATGCATTCGTGTCCAGGCACCCCAACGCCCGTGCGTATGCATCGCTGGGCCAGTTGCGCTATCTGTCCTGCCTGAAGTTGGTGGATGGCGTCGTCGGCAACTCCTCCAGCGGCCTGGCCGAAGCCCCAAGCCTGGGGGTCGGCACCGTCAACATCGGCGACAGGCAACGTGGCCGGCTGAAAGCGGACAGCGTGATCGACTGCCAGCCGGAGCGCAGCGCAATCCTGGCGGCCATCCGGCAGCTCCACGACCCGGACTTCCGCCGCGTTGTCGCGGGCGCGGTGAACCCCTATGGCCAGGGCGGTGCCAGCGAAAAGATCGTGCAGGTGCTGCAGAACGTTCCGCTGGAAGGCATCGTCAAGAAGTCGTTCCACAATCTTCCGGTCGCCTGGGCGGCCTGACCCCATGGCCCGTCGTTCCCAGGCCCAGCCAAAGCTTCCTTCGAGCCATGCCGATTGAGACCTGGCGCATTGCGCTCCTTCCCCAAGATGCCAGCATGCAGCAGGCCATCCGGTGCCTGGACGAGTCCGGCCTGCAGATCGCCATCGTGGTGCAGCCCGACGGCCGACTGGTGGGTACCCTCACCGATGGCGACATCCGCCGTGGTCTGCTGCGCGGGCTGACCCTGGGCAGCCTTGCCGAAGAGGTGGTGAACCGCGAGCCCATGGTAGTGCCGCCGCAGTGGGGCCGGGACATGGTGCTGCAACTGATGCAGGCCAACAAGATCCACCAGTTGCCCGTGATCGACGAGCAGCGCAGGGTGGTCGGGCTGCACCTCTGGGACGACCTTCTCACGCCCGCGCTGCGGTCGAACATGATGGTGATCATGGCGGGCGGGCGTGGCGTGCGTTTGCTGCCGCACACCGAGAACTGCCCCAAGCCGCTGCTGCCGGTCGGCGGCAAACCGATGCTGGAACACATCATTGAGCGCGCCAGGGCCGAGGGCTTCCAACGGTTCGTGCTGGCGGTGCACTATCTGGGCCACATGATCGAAGCCCACTTCGGTGACGGCAGCCGCTGGCAGGTGGAGATCGAATACCTGCGCGAAAAGGCGCCGCTGGGCACTGCCGGTGCGCTGGGACTGCTGCGGCAGGTGCCGAGCGAGCCCTTCCTGGTGACCAACGGCGACGTGCTCACCGACATCCGGTATGGCGAGTTGCTGGACTTCCACCTGCGGCACCGCGCCGCTGCCACCATGGCAGTGCGCCTGCATGAGTGGCAGCATCCGTTCGGCGTGGTCAAGACACGTGGCGTGGACATCATCGGCTTCGAGGAGAAGCCGATCGCGCGCAGCCACATCAATGCCGGCATCTACGTGCTGGAACCCAGCGCCCTGAGCCTGCTCGGCCCCGAGGAGCACTGCGACATGCCCACGCTGTTCGAACGGCTGCAGCAGCGATCGGAGCGCGCCATCGTCTATCCCATGCACGAGCCGTGGCTCGATGTCGGGCGGCCCGACGACCTGAAGCAGGCGCGCGACGCGCATGCTAATGAGCCGCAGCCCCCCGTGGCCCGCCTGCAAACTTCCTGAAGTCTCTCCGAAAGCATCATGAAAATCTGCCCCAGCCCCGGTGTGAACCTCAGCCGATTCGAGAAGCCGATCGATGACCTGGAAGTGCTGTACGGCCTGCCGCGCAAGGTCATGTTCTGCGCCAGCTGCAACATGTCCAACCAGCAGCCGATGTCGAGCAACGAGTACAGCCACAACAAGGATTCGACCAAGACCACCCTCAGTTTCGACGAGGAAGGCATCTGCCATGCCTGCCGTTTCAACCGGCTGAAGGAGACCGGCGAGATCGACTGGGATGAACGCGAGAACGAGCTGCAGGAACTGTGCAAGCAGTACCGCCGCAACGACGGCAGCTACGACTGCATCGTGGGCGGCAGTGGCGGCAAGGACAGCGCGATGCAGTCGCACCTGCTCAAGTACAAGTACGGCATGCACCCGCTGACGGTGACCTGGTCGCCCCACCTGTACACCGACATCGGCTGGAAGAACTTCCAGAACTGGGTGCACGTGGGCGGCTTCGACAACTTCCTCTACACCCCCAACGGCAAGATCCACCGCCTGCTGACCCGCAACGCCACGCTGAACCTGCTGCATCCGTTCCAGCCGTTCATCCTGGGGCAGAAGACGTTTGTGGCCAAGATGGCCGCGCAGTTCAACATCCCGCTGATCTTCTACGGAGAGATGCCCGGCGAGTATGGCGAGAAGATCTCGCACAAGACCTCGAGCTACGCGTCCGAGACAGGCAAGGTGGAAAGCGAAGGCTTCACGCTCGACTATCTGGGCGGACGCGATGTGCGCGACATCTACCTCGGGGGCAAGCAGATCGGCGCCTACCTCGACGAGGGGATTGAACTCGTCGACCTGATGAGCTACCTGCCCATGCCGCCCGAAGTGCTGGAACGCAAGGGCATCGACTTCAAGTACCTCGGCTACTACAAGCGCTGGGTGCCTCAGGAGGCCTACTACTACGCGGTGGAACACACGGGGTTTGAAGCGAACCCCGTGCGCACCGAAGGCACCTACTCCAAGTACAACAGCCTTGACGACAAGGTCGACGGTTTCTTCTACTTCACGCGCTGGATCAAGTTCGGTGTCGGCCGCGCCATGATGGATTCGGCCCAGGAGATCCGGAATCACCACATCGACAAGCAGGAAGCCATCGCGCTGATGAAGCGTTACGAGGGCGAATACCCTGCACGCTACGAGAGCGAGTTCCTTGCCTACATCGGCATGACGCGTGACGAGTTCCTGGCCACCTGCGACCAGTTCCGCTCGCCACACCTGTGGACGGTGCGGGATGGCGAATGGAAGCTGCGCCACACCCCCTGGGACCAAACCGCATGAGACAGACCCGGCTCATCGCCCGGCTGGATGTGAAGGGTGCCAACCTGATCAAGGGAGTGCACCTGGAAGGACTGCGCATCATCGGCAAGCCCAACGACCACGCCAAGCGGTACTACGAGCAGGGTGCCGACGAACTGATCTACATCGACTGCGTGGCCAGCCTGTACGGCCGCAACAGCCTGGGCGACATCGTCCAGCAGGCGGCACAGGACGTCTTCATCCCCATGACCGTGGGCGGCGGCGTGCGCTCCGTGGACGACGCGACGCACCTGCTGCGCTGCGGCGCCGACAAGGTGGCGGTGAACACCGCCGCGGTGGCCGAGCCGCGGCTGATCAGTGACATCGCCCGCCGCTTCGGCAGCCAGTGCATGGTGCTGTCGATCGAGGCCAAGCGGATCGGCCAGGACCGCTGGGAAGCGTTCACCGACAACGGGCGCGAGGCCACCGGACTGGACGTGATCGAATGGGTCAAGCGCGGCGTGGCGCTGGGTGCAGGCGAGGTGCTGCTGACCTCGGTCGACCAAGAAGGCACGCGCAAGGGCTTCGATGTGGCGCTGGTGCGTGCGGTAACCGCCGAGGTGTCGGTCCCGGTCATCGCCAGCGGCGGCATGGGTACGCCTGAGCACATGGTGGAGGTGGTGCAGCAGGGCCAGGCCGATGCCGTGGCCATGGCCGACATCCTGCACTACAAGCGCGCTGCCATGGCCGACATCCGGCGCGCAGCCCTGCAAGCCGGCATCCCGGTGAGGACATTCGCCCATGATTGATGTGGCTGTCATCGACTACGGCGTGGGCAACCTGCTCAGCGTCAGCAGAGCCTTCCTGCACTGCGGGGCCACGGTGGCCGTCACCGACGACCCGGCGCAGATCCTGGCCGCGCGGCGTGTGGTGCTGCCCGGTGTGGGCGCCTTCGCCAACGGCATGTCGGCGCTGACTGCGCGTGGCCTGGCCGACGTGGTGCATGAGGTCAGCCGCCGCGGGACGCCCCTGATGGGCATCTGCCTGGGCATGCAGATGCTGCTGGACACCAGCGAGGAGTTCGGCGAGACCCGCGGCCTTGGCCTGATCCCCGGCCGCGTGGTGCCGGTGCCCGACCACGCGGTTGATGGCAACACGCAGAAGATCCCGCACATCGGCTGGAACGGCCTCCTGCCGGCCTCCGCCCAGTCAACCTGGGCCGGCAGCCTGCTCGATGGCATCCAGGCGGGCGAGTCTGTCTACTTCGTGCACTCCTTCATGGCCCAGCCGACGGACCCAGCGGACCGGCTTTCCGACTGCCTGTATGGCGGTGTGCCCGTGTCCGCGACCATCCGGCGGCAGAACGTGGTGGGCTGCCAGTTCCACCCCGAGAAGAGCGGCGAAGTCGGCCTGCGGGTTTTGAAGAACTTCCTGCGGCCCTGATGCTGCTTCCGACCGGCCTCGCACCGGGGCCGGAGATTGAACTTGGACACCCGAAAACTTCTCTCCGTCACCGTGCTGTACGGCGCTGCCGACGTGGTGGTGATGGCCGTCGGCGGCTTTCTGCTGCTGCCGCTGTACACACGCACCCTGACGCAGGCCGAATTCGGCACCTACGTGGCAATCAAGGCCAACACGGAAATCTTCACCTATCTGATCTTCCTGGGGCTACCGTCAGCCGTCTCCCGGGTCTACTTCGACTACCGCAAGACCGGACAGCAGGCCGCCTACATCAGTTCGGTGTTGACCTTCTTCTGCCTCTGCCTGGCAATGCTTCTGGCCCTGCTTTGGGTGTGGGGTGATCGGATGTGGTTGCTGCTTTCGCCGGCCATTCCGAGCCACCCATTTCTGGCGTTCAGCGTCGGGTTGGCTGCCGTCGGGTTCCTGTCGACGATCGGCACGCTCTGGCTGCGAATGGAAGGACGGGCCAAGGCGTTCGCCTTGGTGCAGGTTGCCAGTGCAGCCCTGCTGGCCTGTTTGGCTGTGGTCAACCTGGTGGCGTTGGAGTCAGGCCTGCCGGGTCTGTTGTGGGCCATGTTGATCAGCACGGCAGCCGGCGCGCTGCTCTTGCCGTGGCTGTTGGGCCGCAACTTCACATTTGGCATCCAGTGGGCGCACATCCGCAATTCTTGGACATTCGCCGGCCCCAGCCTGCTGGGCTACTCGGCGTACTTCCTGCTCAACCGCATCAGCACGCTCATCCTGCAACGCCATGTGCCGATGGACGAAGTCGCCGTGTTCGGGCTGTCTCAGCAACTGGCCATGATCGTGACAATTACCGCTGGCGCCTTCGGAAAGGCACAGCAGCCAATGGTCTTCGGTGCCGAGCCTGCAGATGTTCCACGACTCATGGACCGCGCCGGCCGGCTGTTGCGGGCGATGATGCTCGGGGTCACCGGGCTGTTGTTGCTGTTCTCCAACGAATTGCTGGCGCTGGTTGCGCCGCGCAACTATGCCGGCGGCATGCAGATCCTGTTGATCCTGTTGATCGCCAACTTCGCCAACTCGTTCTCCCAGGTATCGGACACGGCACTGCTCTATCACCGTCGACCGCGCGCGTCCGTCGCAGTCCTGATCTTCGGCGCACTGCTTTCGGTGTGCTTGAGCCTTCTGCTCGTGCCCCGTTACCATGCTCTGGGCGCAGCGGTGGCCATTGCGGTCACATTCACTGCCATGACGTTGCTGAGCCACTGGCTCGCCTGGCGCGTGACCGGCCAGTCCTACCTGCTGCCGATGCTCGGCGGCCTGCTCGCGGCTACAGGCCTGGCTGCTGTGGCCGCCTGGCTTCCAGCCCTGGGTTGGCCGGCCTGGCTGTCTGCAGGTGTCAAGTTGCTGCTGTTCTTCACACTGGCCGGTGCAGTCGGCTGGCGCCACCTTCGATCGTGATCCTTCATCGCATGCCCTCCTGGACTCAACCCATCGCCAGAGCCATCGGCCTGAACCCCGTCGCGTGGTTGCGGGGTACTCGGCGCATGCAAAAGGACGTGTCGCAGTTCCTCCGACACCAATCTCCAGCAGGCAATGACGGGCCGCGGGTTCTGGCCGTCATCACGCCGTGGGCAGGCACCTGGGTGCCCTGGTACAACTTGGCGCTCGCCTTGCTGATGGCGGCGCGAGGCTGCAGGCTCAGCTTCGTGGTCGATGACTTCCAGTTCGGCGAGAAGCCATGGCGGTATGCCTTCGTGCTGCGCTGCCTGCGTACCGTGATGCGCGGGCTGCGGGGCCGGTTCGATGTGACGCTGCTATCCGCCGTGCCAGCCCCGGCCGAAGCAATTGGCCGCGGCCCTTCAAGCCTGGTGCTAGACCTCGCGCGCATGAACACCACGTGGCAGTTGCGCGGCGAGATGATCGATGGCGGCCGCCAACAGTACATCGACCAGTGCGTCGATCAGATCGGTCGCGCAGAGCCTTCGATCGCGCGCATGCTGTCAGGCGGTCGGCATGATGTGCTGCTGATTCCCGGCGGGGTGTTCGGCACCTCGGGCTTGTGGGTGGCGCATGCCCGCGCCTTTGGCGTGCGCATTTGCAGCTTCGATGCCGGTGGCGACGAAGTGGCCATGTTCGCGGCCCTGGGAGTGGCATGCCACCTGCATGACATCCCGGATGCATTCCGCAGGCTCAAGGCACACGGCGCACCCGCCGAGCATGCCTTCGCGCACCAGTCGGCACATGAGGAGATGGCCAAGCGCCGCCAAGGTGTGGATGCGTTTGCGTCCCAGGTCGCCGGCGCCGGCGGCGGGGACGCCAAGCACGACGGCGCCGTGCTGATCGCATTGAATTCGTCTTGGGATGCTGCGGCGCTCGGCCTGCACACCGTCTTCAAGGACAACTCCGAATGGATCGTAGAGTCGGTGCGCCACGTGCTGGCACGGACCACCTCCAACGTCATCGTGCGCCAGCATCCGGCCGAGCGGCTGCCGATTGGCGCGACCAGCGACGACTACCGCGCGCTGCTGCAGCGTCACTTCGGTGATGAGCCGCGCCTGCACTTCATCGCCGCTGCCGACAGCATCAACAGCTATGCGCTGCTGGCCCGCGTCGCGGTGGTGGTCACCTACACTTCCACCATCGGCATCGAGGCAGCGGCGCTGGGCAAGCCGGTGGTCTCTCCGTCGAGGGCCTACTACGCAGGGCTGGGGTTCGTCTGGAAGGCCGAAGATCTGGCAGGCTACCAGGCGCTGCTGGTTGCTGGTGCGTCGGGGCAGTTGCAGGTGACACCGCAGATGCGTGAGGACGCGCACCTCTGCTACTACCTCACCCAGTGCTGCAACTGGTTCTTCTCGTCGTTCAGTCCGTCAAGCTTCATCAAGTGGAGCCGGGTCGGGCTGCAGCATCTGCAGGAGGATGTGCAGGTGCAGCGGGCGATCACGTCGCTGGTCGACGGCACTCCGTTGGCCTACCTGAACCACCAGCAACGGTTTTCGTACGCAGGCAGTGCCGGAGCGGGCGCACCCGCGCAGACCTGATCGCAAAGCGGATTCACGAAACGAAACTCGGCATGGCCATGAGCGGAGCGCACCTGACAGCTGAACCGGCCGCCCTGCGACGCATCGCGTTGCTGGGCGCGATGCTCATCAGCGGTGGGTTGATGCTTTTTCTCCGTGAACCGATCCTGCTTGCGGTCATCGGTCTCTGCCTGCTGATCACCCAGTTCCGGTTGCCCCTTCGCCGGGAGATGACCCCGGTGGCCTGGGTGCTGCTGGCGGTGCTGGTGGTCACGCTGGTGCGTCCCGGCCCGGTGAGCCTGCCGTCCTTGGTGAGCAGATTCACGGTCTACATCGCGGCCATCCTGCTGCTGGACGTGTATCTGCGGGCATCCGTCGGCAGCCTGGAACGCGACCTCAGGTTCCTGCTGGCACCCATGGCCTGGCAGGCGATCGCCACGGTGATGCTGGCGCACACCGTTGACGGCCTGTTCCGCCCGCTGGCCATCGGCGATCAGCAGTACATGACGTTCCTGGGCATCTTCAATTACCACATCGTGGTCGAAGACCTGACATCGGTGATCCGGCCCGACGGGTTCTTCTTCGAGCCAGGCGTGTACCAGATCTACCTGAACCTCTACCTCTACCTGGCGCTCTTCACTTTCCGCCAGCCGCGGCAAGCCTTGCTGGCGGCAGTCGCCGTGCTTTGCACGCAATCGACCACTGGCCTGGTCATTGCCGTGCTGTTGCTTGGCGGGTTTCTCGTCCGGCAGTTGACCCAGGAACCGCCCCGCCGCAAGCTCATTGCCCTGGTCGTTGCGGCAGTGCTGGCGCCGCCTTTGTTCTACCTGGGCTATGACAACCTGAACGACAAGTTGTTCGGCATCGCGCAGGGTTCGTCATGGGCGCGCCAATACGACCTGCTCACCGGCCTGAACATCATTGCCGAGAATCCATGGCTTGGCATCGGGTTTGAAGTCACCCGATACCTTGCTGCATCTGGTCGGCTGGGCTTCGAAGACACGCTTCTAACTGCGGCCCAACTGGCCGAGCGCCCCACATCGAACGGGCTGGTCCAGTTGTTCTACAGCCTGGGCATACCGCTGGGCCTTGTCTTCGCGTTGGGCGCCGTGCGGCAAAAGTTCTTCAGGCACCGCGCCCTAATCGCGGCGTGGCTCTGCCTGTCGATGTTCGGCGAAGCCCTGCTCTTCACGCCGTTCTTCCTGATGTTCATCTTCAGCGGCTACCTGACACTGCCAGACTGGCACAAGGCGGCCGTTCGCGTCAGTGGAGGAACCGGCGCCGGCCACCGATTCGCCAGGCGCGCCGGGGCATCACACCGCACACCTCTGGAGGCACCGCGATGATGCTCAGATTGCCGGTGTCCCTGTATGTCCGATTCTTCCGCCTGGCATTCGGGAGACGCTTCCGCAAGTTTGGCCACACGGTCTCGGTCATCTTCCCGGCAGGCGTGGACGGCGCCGCGAACATCGAACTGGGCGACGATGTCTACATCGCCTACAAGACATTCCTGGCCGCGGTTCCACACACGGGGCGACCCGACTGCCTGCTGGCCATTGGCAGCGGCTGCCGCATCGGCCGGTTCAATCACATCTATGCGACGCAGCGGGTGGTGCTGGGTGCCCATGTCCTGACGGCCAACAACGTCTACATCTCGGACAATCTGCATGGGTACCAGGACCCAGATATCCCGATCCTGCAGCAACCCATCCGACAGAACGGCACGGTGGAGATCGGTGACGGCAGCTGGCTGGGCCACAACGCCGTGGTGCTGGGCGCACGCATCGGCAAGCAGTGCGTCATTGGCGCCAACGCGGTCGTCACGCGGGACATTCCAGACTACTGTGTTGCGGTGGGTGCGCCCGCCGTGATCATCCGTCGCTACGACCATGCGGCCAAGACCTGGCGGCACACGTTGCCCGATGGCAGTTTCAACGCGGCCGCGACGGACACCGCACCATCCATACCAGAGCCACGACGATCGTGAACGTCCTGCTGATCGGCCTGAACTACCACACCTACACGAGCGAGATCGTCACAGAGCTGCGCCGGCTGGGGCATGTGGTGCATTTCCATGACATCCAGCCAGGCAAGCCCTGGCTGAAAGTGCTGCGCAAGTTCTCTCCGTCAAGCTATCCGTCCGCGCTGGACAGCTACCACGCGGCCATCCTGGCGGACGAGCGCGACTGGCAGGCCGACATGGTGCTGTTCATCCAGGTGCACCAGATGTCCCAGGCCAACATGGCGGCGCTGCGTCGCGACCATGCCCGCGCCGAATTCGTGCTCTACAACTGGGATGCGATCAGCAACCACGACTACCGCCCCTATCTGCATCACTTCGAGCGGGTCTACACCTTCGACCCGCTGGATGCGCGCGACCACGGGCTTCACTACCTGCCGCTGTTCTGCATCCCCGCCTTCCAGAACCTGCAGCAGCGAGACGCCAGCGGGCAGGCGGTCTACACGGTGGGCAACATCGTGAGCCCGAAGCGCTACGAGGCGATCCAGTCGTTCCAGAGCCACTGCCGGGACCATGGCGTCGTCTTCCGCAAGCATCTGGTGGGCAGCACCCATGCCATCACGATGCTGCTGCGGGAAGGCCACAAGCCATGGGATGTCTCGCTGCGATCCATCCCGCAGTCGGACTTCGTCAACTTGATCGAGACATCCACCGCGGTGTTCGACTTCGCCAACCACCGGCAGGTCGGCTACACGATGCGCACCATCGAAAACCTGTGCGCGGGCAAAAAGATCATCACCAACAACCCTGCCATCCGGTCCGAGCCGTTCTGCACCGACGACCGGGTCCATGTCTTCGACGGACTGGACTTCCGAGGCGTCCAGGCATTTCTGGAGACGCCACTGCGCGACCCCACGGCAACCTTTCCTGAATTCCACCTGGGCAGCTTCGTCAGGCAACTGACGCGTGACGCCTCCGGTGACGCACGCACGGCGGCGCTCTGATGAAGAAGATCCTCCTGATCGGCCTGCCGTACCACCGCTACACGGCTGAGATCATGACCGCCATGCGTGCCGACGGACACGAAGTGGTGTTCCACGACATCCAGCCGCGCGACCTGCTGATGAAGTCGCTGCGGGTGGCCGTACGGGGCTGGTACCAGCGCCGGTTGGACGCCCACCACCGGCGCATCGTGGCAGCTGAGCGCGGCAAGCGCTACGACATGGTGCTGTTCATCCAGGTGCACCAGATGGCGCAGGGCACGCTGGCGGCGCTCAAGCGCGACCAGGCCGGTGCCGAATTCGTACTCTACAACTGGGATTCGATCCACAACCACGACTACCGGGCCCATCTGCACGCCTTCGACCGCGCCTACACCTTCGACCCGCAGGACGCGCGCGACCAGGGCATCGGCTACCTGCCGCTGTTCTGCATCCCGGCGTTCCAGAACCTGCGCAAGCGCGGCCAGGACCGCAAGGCGGTGTACTTCGTCGGCAACATCGTCAGCGTGCAGCGCTACCAGGCGATCCAGGCATTCAAGCAGCACTGCCAGCTTGAAGGCATCCCGTTCCAGAGCCACATGGCCTGCACGCCGGTGGTGATGTCATGGCTGCTGCGCGCAGGCCTATGGCCCGCCGACGTGACACGCCAGCCGATCGCCCATGACCGCTTCATCGACATGATCGAGACCTCGGTGGCGGTGTTCGACTTCGCCAACCACAAGCAGTCGGGCTACACCATGCGCACCATGGAGAACCTCTGCGCCGGCAAGAAGATCATCACCGGCAACCCGGGCATCACCCGCGAGCCGTTCTACTCGCCAGACCGCATCCTGGTGTTCGACGGCCTCGACTTCAGCGGCGTGCGGGCGTTTCTCGACACCCCGCTGCGCGACCACGATGCCCGCTTCTCCGAATACCACGTGGCCAGCTTTGCCAGGCACCTGGTTGATGGCAGGCCGGTGACCCTATGACGACGCCTGTATCCGGCAGCCCGTGCCTGCTGATCCTGCCGCGCGGCTTCTACGGCTTTGCAGGCGTGCTTTCGCGTGCCCTGGAGGCGCAGGGCTATGCCGTGACGGTGGCCAATGACGAGTACCCGGAAAGCATCTTCGGCAAGATCATCAGCAAGCTGGGCCTGCCGCTGTCGCAGCGCATCACCCGCCGCGTGCTGACCGAGCAGGTGCTGCAGGGCCGCTTCTACGACCTGATCATGGTGATCAAGGGCCGCGGGCTGGACGCCGGCACAGCCGCGCTGCTGCGGCAGCATGGCCGCGTGGTGGTGGGCTACCACTTCGATGCCTTCGGCTTCGACCGGGGCCCGCTGCGCTGGCGCGCACAGGTCGATCGGGTCTGCACCTTCGATTACCGCGACGCGCAGGCCGAGGGCCTGCCGTTGGTGGAACTGTTCACCTCGCTGCCGGATGCACCCGCCAAGCCATCGCGGCGCTACCGCGTCTCGGCCGTGATGCGCAACCACTCGCAGCGACTGGCCTACCTTGACCAGGTGCTGCGTTCGCTGGATGACGCCGGCGTGCAGGGTGAGCGCTTCATCTACATCCTGGAGGCGCATGTGTTCAGCTTCCTGGCCAATCTGCTGCGCCATCCGCTCCTGTATTGGAAGTACCGGCGCCACATCTCCAGGCGCGCCCTGCCCTATGCCGACTACGTGGCCGCCATCGCCGATTCGGAACTCACCATCGACTATGCGCACCCGAGGCAGACCGGCATCACCATCCGGTGTTTCGAGGCACTCAGCGCTGGCACACGCATCATCACCAACAATGCGTCGGTGCGCCGCAGCCCTTGGTTTGCTGCTGAGCATGCCGTGGTGCTGGCGCCGGGCGAATCTGCCAACGTGCTGGCACTGCAACTGGCCGCGCTGCCGCCTGGGGCACCGCCGGCCCGCCGGCGCGGGGTCGATACCTTCCTGCATGAGCTGATCGACCCGGCCATGGTGCAATCGCGGCCGCCCAGCGCATCCCATTCACCAGAGCAAACCACCACAGCATGAGCATCCTGATCGTAGGCGGCGGCAAGATGGGCCTGTCCCACATGGCCATCCTGAACCGCCTGCTGGACAAGGGGTCGGTCGCCCTGTGCGATTCGTCGGCACTGTCGCGCTATGTCTTCGGCAAGCTCGGCATCCGCACCTTCAAGTCGCTGGACGTGGCACTTGCCTCCGGCACGGCCTGGCAAGGCGCCGTCGTGGCCACGCCGACGTCGTCGCACTTTCCGATCGCCCAGGCGCTGCTGCAGCGTGGCATCCCCTGCTTCATCGAGAAGCCGCTGACGCTGGACCCCGCCAAGAGCCAGCGACTGGCCGATCTGCAGGCCGGCCAAGGAACCCTGGTGCAAATGGGCTTGGTGACGCGATTCATCCAGCCCTTCGTTCGGCTGCGCGGCATCGCACGTGGCGGCGTGCTGGGCAAGCCGCTGCGCTACCGCGCCCGGATGATGGGCAATGTGGTCACCAAGCCTGACAACGCCAGCTGGCGCACTGATTTCCAACGCGGCGGCGGCTGCCTGAACGAATACGGCCCGCACCTGCTGGACCTGTGCCGGTCGATCTTCGGCGAAGTGCAGCAGTTGCAGACAGCCACGTACGGGCAGGTGCATTCCACCCGCGGCGACGACCGCTTCGACATCGGCTGGCAGCACACCAGCGGGGCGCAGGGCGAACTACTGCTGGACTGGTGCGACACCAGCCGACGCAAGTCGGCCATGGACATCGACGTGCACTTCGACCACGGCACCGTGCGAGCCAACAACGCCGAGATGTCGGTGCAGGTGGCACCCGACGCGCCCGTCAGCGCCGAGCAGCGCGCGTTGCTGCAGGCACCGGCGCTGCCCTACCCGGTCAACTTCTACCTGCGCGGCGAAGAGTTCTCGCTGCAGCTCGAGATCTTCCTGCAGCGGGTGCTCGGTCGACCGATGCTGCGTGCCGCAGTCGACCCGGACGTGGCGGCCACCATCCAGGATGGACTGGCCGTGGACCGCCTGATCCGTGACATCGCGACCATGGGGAAACTGGCATGAGCTTCGGCAGGATCATCCTGGGGGACAACCAGTTCCTGGGCATCAACCACGCCAGCCCCGACAAGGCCCTGGCGCTCGACGACAAGTTCGCCCGGCCCGACGCCATCCTGGAGGTCATCGACTGGGCCTACCAGGCCGGCATCCGCGACTTCATGTTCACCACGCATGACCGGCTCAAGCCAGTGTTCCACGAGATCGTGCGATCGCGGCTGTTCCCTGGCATGCAGTACATCCCCTGCCTGCCCTACGCCCACAAGTACGCCAATTCGCTGACCGACGGCGGCATCCGGGCGGTGGTGGCTGACCACATCGGCGGCTGCTCCAAGACTGAACTGCTCAAGGGCATCGGCCGCGTGGCCGTGGGCGACTTTTCCGCGGTGATGCAGCTGCTGGTGGAAATCGAACTGCTGATGACCCGCGGCCTGAACGTACGTGGTGTGTTCCTGCAGAACGTGATCTTCGACCTGATCGTGGGCCTGCGCGGCCAGGGCCTGCTGGCGCGCTTCCATCGGCATGTCAGCGAACGCTTCCAGGCCACGCCCGGCTACATCACGATGAACCACCCCATGGCCCAGCGGGTGCTGTGCGACGAGATCGGCCTGCGCGCACCATGGATCTGCGCCAACTTCAACATCGCCGGCTTTCGCATGAACCCCGGCATCTCCGAGGTGCAGGCCTCGTTCGGCAACGGCCGGTCGCGCAACATCGCGATGTCGATCTTCGCGTCCGGCGCGCTGGGCCACGGCGGCGCCGTCGAGCATGTGCGCGATTTCGCCGGGGTCGATGCCATCCTGTTCGGCTCGTCGCGGCGGCAGAACATCCAGAACAACATCGCGCTGATCAACGCTGGCGAGCCAGCCCCCACGACGTTCGCATGACCCCCCTTGCCTCCATCGATTCCACAGTCCACACCATGCAGAACATCCTGATCACCGGCGGTGCAGGCTTCATCGGCTCGCGCCTCGCGCTGGCGCTGCGGCAGCGCGGCTGCCAGGTCACCGTGCTCGACAACCTGTCGCCGCAGATCCATGGCACGCAGCCGCGCCAGTCGGCGCTGTTCCGCGCCATCGACGGCCAGGTGCGCTTCATCGAGGGCAATGTCACCGATCGCGCAGCGCTGGCCGACGCGCTGGCAGGCCAGGACGCGGTGGTGCACTACGCCGCCGAGACCGGGACCGGCCAGTCGATGTACCAGATCGACCGCTACAGCCGTGTCAACGTGGGCGGCACCTCGCTGCTGCTGGACATCCTGGCCAACCAGCCGCACCGGGTACGGCGCGTGGTGGTGGCGTCGTCCCGCTCGATCTATGGCGAAGGCAAGTACCGCTCCCCCGAACATGGCGTGGTGTACCCGGGGCACCGCTCGGCTGCCACGATGTCGACTGGCGACTTTGAGGTGCACCACAGCGCCGGCGGCGGGCCGCTGGAACTGATGGCCACCGACGAAGACTCGCTGATCCACCCATCGTCGGTGTACGGCATCACCAAGCAGGTGCAGGAACAACTGGTGATGACGGTGTGTCCGGCGATCAACATTGAAGGGGTGGCCCTGCGCTACCAGAACGTGTACGGCCCCGGGCAGTCCCTGTCGAACCCGTACACCGGCATCCTGTCGATCTTCTCGAACCTGATCATGGGCGGCAAGCCGATCAACATCTTCGAAGACGGCCGCGAAAGCCGCGACTTCGTCTACATCGACGACGTGGTCGAAGCCACCGTGCAGTCGCTATTCAACCCGGCGGCGGCGCAGCAGGTGTTCAACGTGGGCACCGGCGTGCCGGTGGATGTGATGACCGTGGCCCGCACGCTGGTGCAGTACCTGGGCACCAAGGTGCCCATCGCGGTGAGCGGCAACTTCCGCATCGGCGACATCCGGCACAACTATGCGTGCATGCAGCGGGCGACCCGCCTGCTGGGGTTCCAGCCACGCTTCGACTTCGCCACCGGCAGCCGGCTTTTCTGCGACTGGGTCAAGACGCAAGGGCCTGTGCAGAGCGACTACGAAGGCTCGATCCGCGAGATGAAGCAGAAGGGCCTGCTGAAGTAGCCTGGCCCGGGCTTGTGGCGCTCAGCGCTTCCAGCCGGCCATCAGTGAAAAGACATGCAGGTTGCTGCTGTGCGCGGACAGATCCGGTGCACCAGCACCGGCCACGATCAGCGGCACCTTGTCGTCCATCAAGTGCGAGACCGGCGCACAGGCACCCGAGAAGAACCCGGGGTAGCTCCGGCACCATGACGCCTGCCGCAGTGGGTGGTCCGAGAACACCACCACGCGCAGTGTCAGCTTGTGGGCCGCTGCGGTGTCCAGGGTCTGCCGCACTGCCAGCACGGCCCGCTGCAGGTTGGCGCCATAATGTTGGGCCAGCATGCCGTCATCACCATGCCCAGGCGGATGCGGCAACGCCAGATGGGCAAACAGCACGCCACCGCGCCTCAGCGTGGGCGCCTGACGCAGGCCGGCCAGCACACGTTCGTTCATGGCGCCCCAGGCACCGACTGCCGACGCACGGCAAGTGTCCGCATTCACATCGCGCGGCCAGCCCGTGCGCCGCCACAGCCCGCACAACCAGCGCTGGGCATCGAAGATGGCGAGATCGATGCCAGGCCGCGCGCAGTAGCGCAGGCCCTGGATAGCGCAATAGGGGTGGTAGAAGCCGACGATGTCCACGTCGGGACGGGTGGCATGGACTCGCCCGAAGTCAAGGGCCCGGACGCCACTGCAGATGGTCGTCAGCCCGCATGGCCTGGCCGCTTCATACGACTGGCCGGTGAACATCGCCGGCAGCACGCGCGCCGTGCCATCGCCGATGCTGGTGACTGCTTTCATGTCGACCGGCAGGCCCTGGTCGCGCAGCGCCTGTGCAATGGGCTCGGCATTGATCGCGTTCAGCTCGTCCAGCAGCAGCACGATGGTGGCCACGCGGCCGGCATCGGCGGCGGCATCCTGGGCCTGCAGGCCCGGTGGCCAGGCCAGGTCCTTTGCGCGCATGGCGCCCAGCAACGGTTCACTGCCGACAAAGAGCACGCACGACCCCAGCAGGGCCAGACGGATGCGGACCCAGGTGGCCGACGAGGCCCGCAGAAAGACCAGCAGGATCACCAGCAGCCCGACACCGGCCATGAGCCTGGCAGCGAACGCGGCGCCGGCCCAGGTGTCCGACAGCAATGGCCACAGGATCCAGTGCCCTGCCATCAGCAGCGCGCTCAGGTCGATCGCACGCTGCAACAGATCAGCCCATCGGCCCGTTGCAACGTGCCGCACGAGCGCACCCGCCACGACCGCCAGCACCGCGCTGAAGGCCACCACCACCAGGCCCACCGACGACGACGACACCCGGTGGTAGACCTCCTGGATGGCGAGGTCGGCGCAGGCCACCGCGAGCACACCGGCGCCCCAGAAGATCGACAGCGCGGACGCCCGGACGACGGCGTGGCTCAAGTCGCGGCGTCCAGTAGCGCCAGGGTGCGCGCCGCTGGCGCAAGTGGCAGTTCACTGCACACCGTGAAGCCGGCCTCCAGAAACGCCTGCCGTTGGCGCTGGACCGAAAACTCTTCCAGGCTACGGCCCCGCTGGCGCCCCAGCAGGCTGAGTTGCGGATCCGCGGGGTCGATCCACTCGACGATCAGCCAGCGCCTGGTGCACGCGCGCGCAAAGCGCGCCACTTCGGCCAAGGGCACCGAGGCGCCTACCGACAGATGGTGCAGCAGCGCCAGCATCATCACGAGATCGGTCTGCGCCGCCAGGCGTGCGGGCAGTCCTGGTTGTTCCGATCCCGCCCAGCCGCGCCCGCCACATAGGTCGTCCAGCGGCGCCACGACCGGGTGCAGGCGAGCGTGGCCAGCGTGGGCGCGGTACAAGCGGTCGATGCATGCATGGTCAGCATCAAGGGCGATCACCTGCGCCTGCGCATCCAGTGCCATGCTGCAGAACTCGCCCGTGTTGCACCCGAAGTCCGCCACCCAGGCCGGCGCCAACTCGTGCAACCAAGCGCCAACCTGCTGCCGCTTCAGATCCAGGCTGTTGCCAGGATAGTGCGATCGCTCCGTGGCATAACTGCTCCAGCGGCTGTTTGCGTCGGCATATGCGCCCGGCCGAACACCGTCGAGCATCCACCGCAGCGACGTGTAGAGGCGGTTGCGGAAGGCCTGGTCGTTAGCTGCTGCGGGTCTGGCGTCGGAGACGTCCTGAGCGGCCTGCGCACGACCCGCATCCGCCACCAGCGGCCAGCAACGGTGCAGGTAGCGCGACGTGCCCAGCAACGCCCGCGCCTGTTGCGGATCGACGCCGTCGCGCCAGCACTTGAAGCTGTCCAAGCCGTGCAGGCTGCGTTTCTGCGCCAACCACAAGGGCAGGATGAAGTGGCGCGTGAACTGGCCCGCAGCCCACCACTTCAGCCGGGTCGACGGCTGGAACGACAGCAAGTCGCAGAACAATGGTTGGGTGCCCCGGAAGAGCACGTTCCACGCGCTGGCGTCCTTCAGTTCGTATCCAGCGGCCGTTGCCTGCTGCGCCAGATCCAGTGTCAGCCCCGCCGCATCGAACAACTGTGCATCGCACCATTCGGTTGGCTGGCTGACAAACGGCAGGCGGGGTGACGTGGTGGTCAACGCGTCGCGCAGCGCGTAACCGATCAGCTTTCCCTGCTGCACAAGATCAGCGGCCAGCGTCGAAAGCAGGAAGTGACCATCTCCGACAGGCGCAAAGAGCGACCTGATCACCTCGACATCGGTGATCACTAGCGCCCCATCCGGGTCTCTCATTTGCCTCTGAGCCGCCGAATCCAGAGCTTGATCGTCTCCAATGGCTTCCTGAAGAAGATCAGCAAGCCCCCGATGGCTGCAATCAGGCCCTGCCAGACCAGCATGCCACTGCCCGGATCGATGTAGGCCAGCGCGTCGGTCGGGACCATGAAGACCAGGAACAGAAGTGCAAGAACTCTCATGATCGCGATGTCGCCTGTGGGCAAGAAAGACCAGAACGAAGCGTCGGTCGGTTCGACCGGGCCTGCCAGACACCACGGCCATTGCACGCCACTCTCAAGATGGTGATGTTATCCCCGAACCGGGGCCCGCCGAGCTGCCTTGGCCGGGCCGCTGGTGCAGGCACGGCCTGCATGACAATCGATGCACGACGCGATCACCGCGTGCTGAATTGCCATCCTGACGAATGAACTTGCCTTCAGTCAATCCGCCGCATTCCGGGCCGCCCAACGCTGTTTACGCACAGCCTGTGCAGCCCGCCACGAACATGGTGCACAGGCCCGAAGTCGATGGTCTGCGTGCGCTGGCGGTGCTGCCGGTGATCCTGTTCCACGCGGGCTTCGGACTGTTCAGCGGGGGTTATGTCGGCGTGGATGTGTTCTTCGTGATCAGCGGCTTCCTGATCACGTCGATCATTACCAACGAACTGCGGGCCGGGCGCTTCTCGATCATCGGCTTCTACGATCGCCGGGCGCGCCGCATCCTGCCTGCGCTGTTCGTGGTGATGGCTGTGTGCCTTCCCGCCGCGTGGTGGCTGATGCTGCCCGCTGAGGCAGCCGCCTTCGGCCGCAGCCTGGTGGCGGTGTCGCTGTTCGGGTCGAACGTGCTGTTCTGGCGCAGCAGTGGGTACTTCGATCTGGCCGCCGAAGAGAAGCCTCTGCTGCACACCTGGAGCCTTGGGGGTCGAGGAGCAGTTCTACATCGTCTTCCCGCTGCTGCTGTGGCTGTGCTGGCGGCTGGGACGCCGGCGCTTGGTGGTGCTGCTGGCTGCCGTGGCGTGCCTGTCCTTGTGGGCCAGCCAGAAGGCACTGCCGCAGCACACGCTGGCCAGCTTCTTCCTGGCGCCGCTGCGCGCCTGGGAACTCCTGGCCGGCGCGCTGGTGGCGCTGGGTTGCGACCGTTCCCTGCGCTGGCCCGTGACGGCCAACTGGCCCGCATGGCGCTGTGACGCGCTGGGCGCGCTGGGGCTGGTGCTGGTGCTGGTGCTGGTGCCGGTGTTCTTGTATGAGGCCAGCACGCCGTTTCCCGGGCTGGCCGCCGTGCCGCCGGTGGTGGGCACGGCGCTGGTGCTTGCCTTCGTGGGCCCATCGGGCTGGACCGGCCGGCTGCTCACCTTGCGCCCGGTGCTGTGGCTGGGGCTGATCTCGTACAGCGCCTACCTCTGGCACCAGCCGTTGCTGGCCTTTGCGAGGTTGTCCCAGCCTGGTCATGCCACGCACTGGCTGCTGGGCGCAATGGCGGTGCTGTCGCTTCTGTTGGGGCACCTGTCCTGGCGCTTCGTCGAAGCGCCATTCCGCGACCGGCGGCGCTGGTCGCGCCGCGCCATCTTCCTGGCATCGGGTGCAGCCACCAGCGCATTCATCGCGATCGGCGTTGGCATCGTCATCGGGAAAGGCCTGCCACAGCGCTGGCCGGAGCAGGTGCGTGCGCTGATCGAACCGCCCAAGACCCGCATCGAAGGCTGCCCTGCGGTGGATGCCTGGCTGCATGTCTGCCTACTGGGGCGCCAGGGCCAACCCACAGCCGTGGTGCTTCTGGGCGACTCTCACGCGTATGCGCTGGGGACCGCACTGGATGAGCGCCTGCAGCAGGATGGACTGGGCGGCGCACTGGTGCACACCAGTTGCCACCCCATTCCGGGGCTGTTCGACAGCCGTGAAGCCAACTCTCCTGCCAGGCAGGCGTTCTGCGCCGAGGCGCAACGCCGACTCGAAGCCTTTGTGGCTCGATCCGAAGTGCAGCATGCCCTGGTGGCGATCCGCTGGACCGGGCGGCTGTATCCGATGGACCAACGGATCGATGCCCCTGCCTTCGACAATGGCGAGGGCGGCATCGAGAGAGACTTTCCGTACCGGCAGAATCTGGCCAAGGATGCCAATGGTCAGCTCACAGCCGCGGCGGCGCCCAAGGCAGCCGCCCTGAGCGGCTACCTGCAACGCCTGGCGACTGCCAAGCCGACAGTGGTGCTGGACCCGGTGCCCGAGGTAGGCTGGACACCGGCCCGACTGAACCTGTTGGGTTACCTGACCGACGGTGCCACTCCAGAATCCATCTCCACATCGGCCGCGCGCTACGCCAGTCGCAACGCTGCAGCGCTGGATGTACTGGGGGCTGTCGACCACCCACGACTGCAGCGCAGCCTGCCCCAGGCTTGGCTGTGCAGCACAGGGTCACCCGGCAGGTGCATGGTGCAAGACACCAACCGCCTGCTTTACGCCGACGACGACCACCTATCGATGCCGGGCGCCCGCCGCGTCATCGACGACATGCTGACTCTGGCGCGCGCGATGCGCTGACTCTGATGGCCCGAACTGCGGGCTCACGCATCGCTGTGATGGTCTGCACCTTCGAGGACGCCGACTCCCGTCCGCCGTGCACCCGCGAGGCTTTGCGACCAGCAACAGCCACTGCAGGCACAGACTGGACAGGGCGCTGCAGGCTGCCACATGGCGGCCATGGCCGGCGCATTTCCGTTCGGCACGGGCCGCCCCCGGGCGCGCTCCACATCAGCGGTTGACCGTCCGACGGTACTCCGGCACCAACTGGGCAAGCTGCAACTGCACGGTACCGAGATCACCGGCAGGCCTGCCGCCGCCAACCCACTGCAGAAGTTGGTGGATCTGGCCAGCGCCCCGGTCGTCCAGCCGCGCAATGCGCAAGCGCGGCACCGCGGTGGGGATGGACTGGTCCCCATCCGCCAGCAACTCCTCAAACAACTTCTCCCCTGGCCGCAACCCTGAGAACACGATTCCGATCTCGTCCACCGTACGACCCGACAGCCGGATCAGATCCCTGGCCAGATCGACGATCCTCACCGGCTCGCCCATGTCCAGCACCAGCACCTGCCCGCTCTCGCCGATGGCCGCGGCCTGCAGCACCAGGCGGGCGGCCTCGGGGATGGTCATGAAGTAGCGAATGATGTCCGGGTGGGTGACGGTGACCGGCCCGCCGCGGGCGATCTGCTCCTTGAACTTGGGGATCACGCTGCCGCTGCTGCCCAGCACATTGCCGAAGCGCACCGCCATGAAGCGGGTGCCCGGGTGCTCGGCCGCCATCATGCTCACCACCATCTCGGCCGCACGCTTGGTGGCACCCATAACGTTGGTGGGGTTCACCGCCTTGTCGGTGCTGATCAGCACGAAGCGCTCGGCGCCCACCTCGGCTGCCGCCCGCGCCGCATGCCAGGTGCCCAGCGTGTTGTTGCGCAAGGCCGCCAGGGCGTTGTGATCTTCCTCCATCAGCGGCACATGCTTGAAGGCCGCCGCATGGAACACCACCTGCGGCCGCCACTGGCTGCAGGTGTGCTGCAGGTGGGCCAAGTCCTTCACGTCGCCGATCACCCGCACCAGTGGCAGCTGGGGGAAGCGCTGGCCCAGGTCCTGTTCGATGCTGTAGAGGTTGAACTCGCTCAGCTCGTACAGCACCAGCCGGGCCGGCGCAAAGCGGGCCAGCTGGCGGCACAGCTCGCTGCCGATGCTGCCACCCGCGCCAGTCACCAGCACCGTCTTGCCGGCCAGCACCGTGCCAATGCCGGCCTCATCCAACTGCACGGGCTCGCGGCCCAACAGGTCTTCGGGCTCGATGTCGCGCACGCGTTCGATGGCGCCTTGGCCGTCACGCAATTCATCGGCCGAAGGCACGGTCAACACCGGCAGGCCGCTGGGCGCGGCCAAATCCAGTGCGCGGCGGCGCTGCGCGGGCGTGGCCGCCGGCATGGCCACGATGACATGGGTGGCGGCGCCGCGCACCGCCTTGTCGGCAATGGCGTCCAGCGGGCCCAGCACCGGCAGGCCAGCGATGCGCGCGCCCTGCTTGGCCGGGTCGTCGTCCAGCAGCCCCAGCACGATCCAGCCCTGCTGGTGGATGCCAGCCAGCAGCCGGCGCGCAGCCTCGCCCGCACCCATCACGATGGCACGGCGGATCTCGCGGTCGCTGCCGGTGATCTGCGCGCGCGCATGCTCGTACACCATGCGGTAGCCCAGCCGCACCAGGGCCAGGCCCATCAGCGCCACGATCGGGTGCAGCGCCAGCACCGCACGCGGCACCTTGGTCAGCTGCATCATCAGCACCAGTACCGCGCTGGCCAGCCCGGCCAGCAGGCAGGCCAGCGCCAGGCGCTTGACCTCGCCAAAGCCCGAGAAACGCCACATGCCCTGCGGCACCTTCATCGCGCTGAAGGCCGACGCGTAAGCCAGCACCACGCCCAGCAGCACCCAGCCGTCGTAATCGGGCCGGGCGCTGATCCAGCGCTCGAAGCCCAGGCGGAACAGGTAGGTCACGTTCCAGGCCACCGCCACCACCGCGCCGTCGATCAGCAGCGACAGCGGCTCCCGGTGCGGTCGCAGTCGGGCCAGGAAGCGGTCGAGCCGGTGCCAGATCGAGATCATGCGGTCCAGCCCAGGTCTTGCCGGCTCAGCACCCGGTGGTCAGGTCGGCGTGTGGCGGGCTTGGCAAGACAGCCAGTTTGTACTGTTTCAAGTTTCAACCTTGAAACTGTACAGGTGCACTGATGCGCTGACGTCGACACACAGCGTGTGCAACAGGCGTGGCGACGCAGCCACCTCACGCTCGCGGCACCAGCAGGGTGTATTCATGCCTGTCGAGCAATGCGGCAAAGCCCTTGTCGAAGGTGACCAAATGGCTGCCATGGCGGCGAGCGGCCATCGCGATCCAGGCATCTTGCACGGCATTGCCCTTCAGGCCCCCCGCGTTGCACAGCTGCGCAAAAGCGGGCCACTCAGGCCCCAGGCCCAGCCATTCGCAGCCGGGCACCCGCAACAGCGCGTCGATGAAGCCGGTGGCCTGCAGGGGCCCCGCAGGCTGGGCGAACACCTTGGCGTGGGTGACGATGCGCACGAACGACGTGCACACCATAGGCAGCAGTTGCAGCCGCCCGCCACTCTGGCAGGCGGCCAGCGCGGCATCCAGCCAGGCGCGTGCCACCGTGTGGTGCGGATGGTCGGCGTGGAATGCCGACACCAGCACGTTGACGTCAGGCGTCGTCGTCGCAGGCATCGAGCAAAGACCGGTTGGAGCAAGGGTCGATCCCGGCAAGCAAGCCACCGCCGCCACCGAACACCGGGATGACAGGCTGCGCGCCACCCTGGTCAGGTGCCGCCGTGCGCAGGCGCAGGCTCAGGCCTTCCTCGATCAGCCGAGTGAGCGACTTGCGCTCGATGGCCGCCTGCGCCTTGGCACGCACCAACAGGTCGTCATCGAGATCCAGCGTCGTCTTCATACTGGAATGATATACAGAAATCTGTACATCAGCCACCTCAGCGTGACAGCAGCACGCGCAGCGTGCGCACCAGCACGGCCAGGTCAGAGCCCAGCGTTGCGCGCGCCGCATAGTCGGCCTGCAGGGCCAGCTTGTGCGGCAGGATCCTTTCGATGTAGACGCGCTCGGGGTCGGGGCTGCCGGCCAGCAGGCTGGCTTCGTCAATGTGGGCCAGCGCGGCGGGGTCGGTGATGCCCGGGCGGACGGCCAACACCTGGGCGGCCAGCGCGGCGGGGTAATGCGCCACGAAGCGCGGCACCTCGGGGCGGGGGCCCACCAGGCTCATGCGGCCCAGCAGCACGTCGATGAACTGGGGCAGTTCGTCGATGCGGCGGTTGCGCAGCCAGTGGCCCACGCGGGTGATGCGGGCGTCCTGCCCCACCGTCACCTGCGGGCCCAGGGCCGGCGCATCGGCGCGCATGGTGCGGAACTTGTGGATGCGGAACGGCACGCCGCCGCGGCCCACCCGCTCCTGGCGGAAGAACACCGGGCCGGGCGAATCCAGCCGGATGGCCAGCGCCACCAGCAGCAGCAGCGGCGCCAGCAGCAGCAAGGCCAGCGCGGCGCCGATCAGGTCGAACAGCCGCTTGGCCATGGTCAGGGCCACCGGCAGTGGTTGCAGCCGATCAGGCTGGCGCCAGCAGGCCGCGCACGGCGCTGATCACCCGCTGCACGGCGGCGTCGTCCATACGGCTGTAGACCGGCAGGCTCAGCATCTGCTCGTAGGCGTGCTGGCTGGCCGGGAAGTCGCTGCTGCGCAGTGCGTAGCGGTCGCGCCAGTACGGCTGCAGGTGCAGCGGGATGTAATGCACGCTGCAGCCGATGCCGACCGCGAACAGCCGCTCGATGAAGGCGTCGCGGGCGATGCCTACCTCGGGCCGCAGGCGCAGGACGTACAGGTGCCAGGGGTGCAACTCGCCCGCCGGTGCCACTGGCGCGGTGATGACCGGCAGGTCGGCAAACGCGGCGTTGTATTGCAGCGCAATCGCGGCGCGCCTCGCCGCGAAGGCATGCGCCTTCTTCAGTTGGTGGATGCCCAGCGCCGCCGCGATGTCGGTCAGGTTGTACTTGAAGCCCGGGGCCACGATCTCGTAGTACCAGCTGGGCACGGTGGCGGTGAAGCGGTCGAAGGCATCGCGGCTCATGCCGTGCAGGCGCATCACCTGGGCGCGCTTGGCCAGCGCCGCGTCACGCGTGACCAGCATGCCGCCTTCACCGGTGGTGATGGTCTTGTTGGCATAGAAGCTGAACACCGTGGCGTCGCTGGCGAGCGTGCCCACCCGCCGGCCGGCGCTGGTGGTGGGCAGGGCATGGGCGGCGTCTTCCACCACCTTCAGGCCGTGCTTCTTGGCGATGGCCAGGATGGCGGGCATGTCGGCTGCCAGGCCGGCATAGTGCACCGGCATGATGGCCTTGGTCTTGGGCGTGATGGCAGCCTCGACCAGGGCCGGGTCAATGTTCAACGTGGCGGGGTCGATGTCGACCAGCACCACGTCGGCACCCAGGTAGCGCACCACCTCGGCCGTGGCGGTGAAGGTGTGGGTGGTGGTGATCACCTCGTCACCCGGGCCGATGCCGATGGCCTCCAGCGCCAGGTGCAGGCCGGCAGTAGCCGAGTTGACCGCGATGCAGTGCAGGCCGTCGATGTTGTCGCCCGCGTCGCCCAGCCAGGCCTTGAAGTCGGCCTCGAAGCGCTTGGCCTTGGGGCCGGTGGTCACCCAGCCGCTGCGCAGGGTGTCGACCACCTCGGCGATGTCGTCCTCGCCGATCTCGGGCAGGGCAAAGGGCAGGAAGGGCAGCGGTGGTTGGGGGGATGTTGCTGTGGTCATGGTGCTGGCCGCAGCCGCGCCAGGCATGGCGCGGTCCGGGCCCGGCTGCCGGGTGGGTTGATCCATGATTTTACGGCCCGTGCCTGGCCGGCACGGCTGGGCCAGAATGCAGCCACGGAGGTGACGCGTTGGCTGTGCCGCAAACCAAACGGACGCTGGCTGAGTACCTGGCCTGGGAAGAAGCGCAGCCCGAGCGCAATGAGTTTCACCGGGGCGAGGTGTTTGCCATGGTGGGCGCACGGCGCACGCATGGCCGTGTGGTGCTCAACATCAGCCGCAGGTTGGCGGAACAACTCGATGGCACGCCCTGCCAGGTGTTCGCCGAGGGCATGAAAGTACAGATCGCCGACGACACGGTGTTCTACCCCGATGTGTTCGTCACTTGCGACAAGGCCGACCTGGCCACCGACATGGTGTTTCGCGCCCCCACCCTGGTCATCGAGGTGCTGTCGCCCAGCACCCAGGCCTACGACCGCAGCCAGAAGTTTGCGATCTACCGACAACTGCCGTCGCTGCAGGAATACATCCTGGTCGATCCCGACACCCAGCGGGTCGAAGGCTTCCGGCGCGGCGCCGACGACCTGTGGGTGCTGCATGACATGAGCCAGGATGCCGCGATGCAGGCCGCCAGCGTGGGCTGCAGCGTGCCGCTGGCCCAGATCTTCCAGGGCATGGTGCCCGACACCGAGAGCTGACGCGCCCGGCCTGCGTCAGGCCTTGCCCGCCCAGGCCAGCACATGCGTGCGCAGCAGCGGCAGGGCATTGGCGATGGGGTACAGGCCCGGGTGCAGGCGGCACAGCGGGCGCGCCAGCGGCGGCGCCAGCGTCACCCGGCGGTGCGTGATGGCGGCCTGCGGAAACAGCTGGCGCAGCCTTGCCAGCGGCACGCCCCGCACATCGCGGTTGCGCGGGTTGTTCACGGTGAAGTCGTACCACAGCACGCCACCGCCCGGCGCCACCCAGCGCCACATCGCCGCGGCCAGCTGCTGCTGGAAACCATCGTCCAACAGCGAGCTGAACACCGTGCTCTGCAGCACGATGTGCTGGCTGCCTGCGGCAATCGGCAACTGGCTGGCGTCGCCCGCATGCAGCGTGACGGTCGAAGGCAGCACCGCACGCGCCTGGGCCAGGCGGTCGGGCAGCAGTTCGGCACCTGCCAGGTTCGCCGGCGCAAAGCCCAGGCGCAGCAACTCCAGCAGGTTGCCGCCGGCGCCGCAGCCCACCTCCAGCACCCGCAAGTTGGGCAGGTCGGTCAGGCCCTGCTGGACGAACAGCCGCAGCATCGCGCGCTGCCGCTCCTGCACGCTCTGCCACACATCGGGCTGCAGCATGCTGTAGCGGCCCAGCGCGCTGCGGCGGGCGTAGCGCTCGGCCACGGCGCGGGTCTCGTCGGCCGGGTCATTGCTCATCGCTGCAGCGCCTGGATGAAACGCTGCGCCAGCACCGGGTAGGTGTGGTGCGCCAGCACGAAGGCGCGGCCGCACGCACCCATCGCCCGGCGCTCGGCCGCCGGCAGCGCGGCCAGGCGGCGCAGGCCGTCGGCGATGGCGTCGGGCGATTCGGGTGCCACCGTCAGGCCGCAGCCACTCTCGGCCACCGGGTCGTTGCCAGCCTCCACGCTGTGCAGCACCGCGCAGCCGGCCATCATGTAGTCCATCAGCTTGTTGGGGGCGATGCCGAAGCGGTAGATCGGCACCCGCTGCCAACCGATGTAGGCGATGTCGATGGCGGCCAGCAGCGACGGGATCTGGGCCTTGGGGATGGGCGGCAACATCGTCACGTTGGCCAGGCCTTCGGCCGCCACCCGCTGCGCCAGGCGGGCACGCTCGTGGCCGTCCCCCACCATCACGAAGGCGATGGGCGCGGCCTGCAGCAGCCTGGCTGCATCCAGCAGGTGGTCCAGCGCATTGGGCAGGCCCATGGACCCGGCATAGCCCACCACCGTCTGCCCGGCCGCGCGCCGGGCTGCGATGGCCTGGGCCACATCGTCACGCAGCGGCGCGGGCGTGCCCTGCCATTCGTCCAGGGTGATGCCGTTGGGCACGATGGTCAGCTTGCCCAGATCCAGCCCGCGGCTGGCCATGTAGTGGTGCACCTTGGGCAGCATGCTGACCACCACATCGGCGTCGCGGTAGGCATCGTCTTCGGCCTTCTGCACCAGGCGGATGAACGGATGGCGCGGTGACATGCCCGACAGCTCGATCGGGCTCAGCGGCCACAGGTCATGCACCTCGAACACCAGCCGCGCCTTGGCCCGCCGGGCGATGCGCCGCGCCACCCAGATGTCCATCGGGTAGGTGCTGCTGGCGATCACGGCGTCGGGCTGGAAGTCCGCCACCAGCCGGTCGGTCATCGCCCACACCTGGCGGCAGAAGGACCAGATGTTCTTCACCCGGCGCAGGCCGTTGCCCTGGTACGGCGGCGTGGGCAGCCAGCGGTAGGCAATGCCGTCGATGGTGTCGTCACCGGCCTGCGGCTGGCGGGCGCGCACATGCGAGAAATCAGCCGCCACCACCTGCACCCGGTGGCCGGCGCGCACCCATTCACGCGCCAGGTAGTAGGGCCGGTACTCCATGCCCAGCGCCGGGCTGCCGGCGTAGTGGTTGAGGTAGAGGATGTTCATGGCCGGCGTTCAGGGCGGCGTTCTTGAGGCAGATGCCGGCTGGCGTCCAGCGACCGCAGCCGCGCCAGAAATTCGCTGACGCTGGGACCGAACAGCGCATGGTCGGCCGCCCACGCATGGTTGGCTGCGGCGATGGCATCGGCGCGGTCCAGCAGCGGCTGCAGGTCGGCAGGCTGGGGCAGGCTGCTGCCGGCAGCGACCCAGCCGTTGTCGCCGTGGCGCACCAGTTCGCGGTTGGCCGGCAGGTCCGACAGGATGGGGATGCAGCCATGGGCCAGGGCCTCCAGCACCGACACCGCGACCGAATCGCTGGTGGGCAGGCTCACAAACCAGCGGGCGCGGGCATACCAGGCGGCCTGCGTGGCAGCGTCGACCCGGCCGATGAAGCGCACGCGGTCGGCCAAGCCGAGGTCGGCCGCCTGCTGCTGCAGCGCGGGCGCCAGCGACCCGCTGTTGGCGACCACCAGTTGCGCGTCGGGCCAGGCTGCCTGCAGGCCGGCGAACAGGCGCAGCACCCGGGCCGGGTCGTAAATCGGCTCCAGGCCGCGGTTGGCGAAGACCAGGTGGTCGTGCCTGGCGCCTGGCGAGGGCAAGGCCGGCAGCGCCTCCAGGCCGAACGGAAAGGTCATCACCTCGCCCGCGCCCAGCGCGCGCATCTGGTCGGCCATCACCTGCGAATCACTGGTGGTCAGTTCGCAAGCACGCAGCACCTGCGTGGTCACCCAGCGCAGCAGGCGGCTGCGCTGCGGCGTGACCAGGATGTCGGACCCCCAGGCCGAGCCCACCAGCCGGCCGGGGGCGCCCAGCAGCCGGGTGGCCAGCCAGGCCAGGGTGCCATGGGACGTGAGGTAGTGGGCGTGGATCCAGTCAGGCTGCGCGGCCTTCAGCCAGCCAGCCAGGCGTGGCAACTGGCGCAGCAGCGCCGCATTGCCGCCCTCGAAGTTCGGCCGGGTGCCCAGCGCCAGCCGGCGGGCGGTTGGCACCAGTGCGTCGAAGCCCGGCGCAAAGCCGCGGGACGAGGCGGCCCACAGCTCCACCTGCGGCGCCAGCGCACGGGCCCACTTCAGCAGGTGCGGGCTCTCGCCGTCGCCCAGCAGCACCAGTTTCATGCCGGCTCCACCGGGCGCACGGCGGCCCAGGCGTCGTGGTGGGCGCGCAGTGCGGGGTCGGCGTCCAGCCAGCGCTGGTCGCCGGCGCGGGCGTCGCCCACCACCACCGCCGGGTTGCCGGCGACCAGGCTGTGCGCCGGGTAGCTGCCCCGCAGCACACTGCCGGCGCGCACGATGCAGCCAGCGCCCAGCTGTGTGCCCGGCTCCAGCAGGCTGTGCGGGCCGATGAAGCACCACGGCCCGATGGCCACCGGCCCAGCCACCCAGCCCGGCCGCGGCTGGCCCGCTGGCCAGGTGACATAGGCCTTGGCCAGCAGCCGCTGCGCCCGGTGCGAGCTGTGGGTGACGATGCTGACATGGTGGGTGATCTGCACGCCCTCGCCCACCGCCACGCCGCCGCTGGCCTCGATGAAGTTGAAGGCGCCGATGAACACATGGTCGGCCAGGTCCAGCCGGTCTTCGAACTCGATGCAGGTGCTGGGCGCGATGCGGGTGTTCGGCCGCCAGCGGCCCTGAGACAGTTCACCGAACACCACGCGGTGCAGCAGCGCATGGGCGATGCGCCGCCGCCAGCGGTTGAGGTGGCCGCGCCAGGGGCTCATGTCTGCCCCTCGTCCGACGAGTACGTCGGCCGATCCCCCAAGGGGATGGCGGGCCGGCTTGGGAGCGGCCCGGCGCTCGACCCGCCCGCGTCTCCGAGGGGCCAGGTCGCCAGCCGGCTGAAGTACCAGCCGAAGTACAGCGCCATGGCGCCCGACACCGCCCAGCCGGCACCCGCCAGGCCGCCCCAGGCCAGCCCGCCGGCCAGCGCCGCCACGAACACCCCTTGGCCCACCAGCGCCAGCTTCAGCGCCCAGGCCTGGGCTTGCCAGGCCATGGTCACCACGCCCAGCGGCGACGCGATGAAGTGCAAGCCGATGTAGACCGCCAGTGCGCGCGCCAGCAGGCCGGCGTCAGCCCAGGCGGGGCCGAAGGCCCAGGTGAACAACGCCGGGCCGATCCACCACAGCAGGGCCACCAGCGGCGCGGCCAGCGCGGCCAGCAACAGCATGGTGCGCAGCACCAGCGCCCGGCCGGCTGCCGTGCAGCCGGCTGCCTGTCCGGTGGCCGGCGCCAGCCGCGGGTACAGCACCTGCGACACCGCCCCGCCCACCAGGGTGGCCGGCGCCTTCAGGTAGCGCAGCGCCAGGCCCCAGGCACCCGCCGCGGCCGGGCCCAGGCTGCCGGCGATCAGCGCCACGGCCACGGTGTCCTGCAACGCGCCCAGAAAGGCATGCGGCGTGTTCAGGATCGGAAAGCTGCGGTGCAACCGCGCCATGGCCAGCCACTGCGCCCGAGCCGCCTGCGCCGGGCCCGGCCAGCCCAGCGCGGCCACGGCGGCCAGCGCCGCGGCAATCGGCGCGACGATCAGCCCGGTGACGCCCGCCTGCAGCAGGCCGGCACCCAGCTGCGCCAGCGCACCGCCGCCGTGCTGCAGCACCCGGGCGATGGCCAGGACCGGGAAGCGCCCGGCCCGGGTGGCGTTGAGCGTGGCCAGCGACACCAGGCCCAGCGCGCCCACCGCCGCCGGCAGCCACAGCGGCCAGACCAGGCCAGAGATGGCGGCCCAGGCGGTGCCGCCCAGGGCGGCCAGCACGGTGCTGGCCAACAGCAGGCGCTGGCACAGGGCCCGCAGCGCGGCGGCGTCGGCGTCGTCTGTGGCCAGCGGCAGCGCGAACTCATAGCGCGCGCAGGCCACCACCGCGGCATTGGCGGCCACGGCGGCAAACAGGTGGTAGACGCCGAACTCGGCCGGGCTGTAGAGCCGCGTCAGCCAGGGCCCCAGCAGCAGCGGCAGCGCCTGCGCCAGCAGGCCGCCGGCCAGCAGGGTGAGCACCGCGCGGCGCATCGGCGTGGGCGGCGGCGCGCTCAGGCAGCTGCCGTCGTCGTGGCGCAGGCCTGGGCCAGCGCGGCCACCACGCGGTCCTGGTCGGCGTCGGTCAGGTCGGCGCTCATTGGCAGGCTCAGGACGCGCTGGCCGGCGATGATGCTGTGCGGGTTGCAGTCGGGGCAGCAATCAGCCGCATAGGCCGGTTGGTGGTGCAGCGGCTTGGGGTAGTGCACGGCGGTGGGCACGCCAGCCGCCTGCAGGGCGGCCTGCACGGCCGGGCGGTGGTCCACCATGACGGTGTACTGGGCCCAGACGCAATCCCGGTCGGGCCGCACCGCCAGCAGCTGCACCGGCGCGCCGCTGGCACGGATCAGGTCAGCGTAGCGCGCGGCCAGGGCCTGGCGGCGCTGCAGTTCCCAGCTGAAGCGCGGCAGCTTGGCCAGCACCACGGCGCACTGCAGGGTGTCCATGCGCCCGCCCACGCCGACGCGGGTGTGGTGGTAGCGGCCGCTCTGGCCGTGCACGCGGATCTCGCGCGCGGCCTGGGCGATCGCGGCATCGCTGGTGAACAACGCGCCGCCGTCGCCGTAGCAGCCCAGCGGCTTGCTGGGGAAGAAGCTGGTGGCGGCGATGGTGCTCACGTTGCAGCTTTGCTTTGCCTGGTAGGTGGCACCGAAGCTCTGCGCGGCATCCTCGATCACCACCAGGCCATGCCGTGCGGCGATGGCGTTGATCGCGTCCATGTCGGCCACCTGGCCGTACAGGCTGACCGGCATGATCGCCCGGGTGCGCGGCGTCACCTTGGCCGCGATCAACGACGCGTCGATGTTGCAGGTGTCGGGCTCGATGTCCACGTACACCGGCTTGCCGCCCAGCAACACGATCACTTCGGCGGTGGCCGCAAAGGTGAAGGGCGTGGTGATGACCTCGTCGCCGGGTTGCAGGCCGATGGCCATCAGCGCGATCAGCAGCGCCTCGGTGCCGCTGGCCACGGCCACGCAGTGGGCGGCGCCGGTGCGCTCGGCCAGCGCCAGCTCCATCTCCTTGACCTCGGGGCCCATGATGTACTGACCGTGGTCCAGCACGCGCCGGATGCGGGCGTCGATGTCGGCCTTCAGCGCGGTGTACTGGGTCTTGAGGTCGGTGAATTGCATGGGCATCAGTCGATCAGGGTGAGCACGTCGCCGGCCAGGCGGTAGCGCTCGCCGGTGGCGGGGCAGGCGGCGTCGCCGTCCCCGGTGGCGGGCAGGGCCAGACGCTCGCCGTGGCGGCTCATCCAGCCGATGCGCTGCGCCGGCACGCCGACCACCAAGGCAAAGGCCGGCACATCCCGGCTGACCACGGCGCCCGCGCCAACGAAAGCATGCATTCCGACCGTGGTGCCACAGACGATGGTGCTGTTGGCACCCAAGGTGGCACCGCGTTGCACCAGCGTGCGCCGGTACTCGTTCTTGCGAACAACAGCCGAACGCGGGTTGTGCACGTTGGTGAAGACCATGCTCGGGCCGCAGAACACGTCGTCTTCCAGCGTCACCGCGTCATACACCGACACGTTGTTCTGGATCTTGACGTTGTCGCCGATCACCACGTCGTTGCCCACGTACACGCCCTGGCCGAAGCTGCAGCCGCGGCCGATGCGCGCGCCACTGCTGATGTGCACCCAGTGCCAGACGCGGCAGCCCTCGCCGAGCTGGGCGCCGTCGTCGACGATGGCACTGGGATGGATGGTGGTGGCTGCTGCCATGGCGCCGTCAATATTCCAGCGGCAGATTGACCTTGGCGCCGTCACGCGCCGAGCGGTACATCGCGATCAGCAGTTCCAGCGACTTCAGCCCCTCGCGGCCGTCGGTCTCGGGCTCGCATTCGCCGCGCAGCGTGCGGATCACGTTGTCGTAGTACAGCGGGTGGCCGTGGCCATAGACCGAGGTGGTCTGGTAGCTGGCATCGTCCAGCCCGGCGTCCATGGCGTGCGGTTCGGCGAAGTCCCAGTGCTCGACCTTGTTCACCGCCACGCCGCCGATGCGCACCGATCCGGTCTCGCCCAGCACGGTGATCGACCCTTCCAGGTTCTTGGGGTGCGTCAGCATGGTCACGTTGACCGAGCCCATGGCGCCGTTGCGCCAGCGCAGCGCGGCCACGCCGGTGTCTTCGACCTCGATGTGGCGGGCCAGCGTGCCGGTGTAGGCCATCACGCTTTCCACCGGGCCGATCAGCCAGTCCAGCAGGTCGATGTAGTGGCTGGCCTGGTTCATGAACGCGCCGCCGTCGAATTCCCAGGTACCGCGCCAGGCCGCAGTGTCGTAATAGCTTTGCGGCCGCGACCAGAACACATTGACCGTGACCATGTACAGCCGGCCGAAGCGCCCGGCCTGCAGCGCCTGGCGCAGCAGCTGCAGCGTGCGGTTGCGGCGGTTCTGCTTGACGACGAACAGCCGCACGCGCGCATCGTCACAGGCCTTGACCATGGCCAGACCGTCGGCCCAGCGGGTGGCCATCGGCTTCTCGGTCATCACGTGCAGGCCGGCCTGCGCAGCATCGATCACCTGGCGGGCATGCAGGCCGCTGGGTGTGGCCAGCACCACGCAGTCGGCGCCCCCGTCCTTGAGTTGGGCCAGCATCTGCTCATAGCGGGCAAAGCCGCGGGCGCCGGTCTTGCTGACCGCCGCTGCCAGTGCGGCGGGGTCGGAATCGCACACCGCCACCAGTTCGGCCCGGTCGGCATGCCGCACGATCGAATCGAAGTGGTTGGCAGCGATGCGGCCGCAGCCGGCCAGGGCAAAGCGCAGCTTGCGGTCGGTGATGGCGGGGTGTTGCAGGTGCATGGGGTGCAGGGGTGGCGCCGGCCGCGGGGCAATCGCAGCGGGCGCGCAGAGGGCACGGGCCGGCGGCCCAGGGTGCGCAATTATCGCGCAGGGGTGCGGCCCGCTGGGCCGGTGGCAGGCCGCGGCGGCGCACTGCCTACAATTTGCGGTTTTCCCCGAGCCCGGCCCGCCCCATGACGACCCCCCACGCCCCGCATGCCCACACACCCGAGCCGGGCGCCGACGAGAACAAGCTGGTGACCGAACGGCGCGAGAAGCTGGCCGCCCTGCGCGCCCAGCACCAGGCTGCCGGCACAGCCGTCTTCCCCAACGACTTCAAGCCCACGCACCACGCCGCCGACCTGCAGGCGCAGTACGGCGCGCTGGACAACGAGACGCTAGAGCCGCGGGCCATCCCGGTGGCGCTGGCAGGCCGCATGATGCTCAAGCGCATCATGGGCAAGGCCAGCTTCGCCACGCTGCAGGATGGCAGCTTCGGCACCACGACTGTGGGCAATCAGGGCCGCATCCAGCTGTTCATCAGCCGCCACGCCCTGGGCGAAGCGGCGTACGACGCCTTCAAGCACGGCGACCTGGGCGACATCCTGGGCGCCATTGGCACGCTGTTCAAGACCCGCACCGGCGAGCTGTCGGTCAAGGTGACCAGCCTGCGCCTGCTGACCAAGAGCCTGCGCCCGCTGCCCGACAAGTTCCACGGCATGGCCGACCAGGAGCAGAAGTACCGCCAGCGCTATGTCGACCTGATCGCCGACGAGACCGCCCGCACCCGCTTCGTGGCCCGCAGCAAGGCCGTCAGCTCGATCCGCAGATTCATGGTGGACCACGGCTTCCTGGAGGTGGAAACACCGATGCTGCACCCCATCCCCGGTGGGGCCAACGCCAAACCCTTCATCACCCACCACAACGCGCTCGACCAGCAGATGTTCCTGCGCATCGCGCCAGAGCTGTACCTGAAGCGCCTGCTGGTGGGCGGCTTCGAGCGGGTGTTCGAGATCAACCGCAACTTCCGCAACGAGGGGATCAGCGTCCGCCACAACCCCGAGTTCACGATGATGGAGTTCTACGCGGCCTACTGGACGCACCATGATCTGATGGACTTCACCGAATCGCTGCTGCGCCATGCGGCGGTGGCCGCCACCGGGTCGGCCGCCGTCACCTACGCCGGCAAGCCGGTGGCGCTGGACCGGCCGTTCGCACGCCTGTCCGTCAGGCAGAGCCTGGTGGTGCATGCCGGGCTGACCGAGTCCGAGGCCGGCGACGCCCAGCTGCTGCACGCCAAGTTGCGTGCGCTGGGCGAGGAGCCGCCGGCGCATTGGGGCCTGTCGCAGCTGCAGTTCGGCCTGTTCGAGGCGGCGGTGGAAGCCAAGCTGTGGGAGCCCACCTTCATCATCGACTACCCGGTCGAGGTCAGCCCGCTGGCCCGCGCATCGGACAGCAACCCGGCCATCACCGAGCGCTTCGAGCTGTTCATCACCGGCCGCGAGTTCGGCAACGGCTTCAGTGAATTGAACGACGCCGAAGACCAGGCCGCGCGCTTCCACGCCCAGGTGGCCAACAAGGACGCCGGCGACGAGGAGGCGATGTACTACGACGCCGACTTCATCCGCGCGCTGGAATACGGCATGCCGCCGGCCGGAGGTTGCGGCATCGGCATCGACCGGTTGATGATGCTGATCACCGACAGCGCCAGCATCCGCGACGTGATTCTCTTCCCGGCCTTGCGCCGGGAAGCCTGACGTCACCCGGCCCTGCAGCGCGGCGCCATGACCACCCACCGCCTCGACAGCCTGCCCGACATCCAGCAGGCCTGCTGGCACCAACTGGCCGCCTGCACCGTCGACAAGACCCATGCCTGGCGGGTGATGGGCCTGGCCACGCTAGACGGTGACGCTGCCGACCTGCGCAGCGTGGTACTCCGCGAGGTGGACGACCGTGCGCGCGCGTTGATGTTCTTCACCGACGCGCGCTCGCCCAAGGTGGCGCAGATCGCCGCGCAGCCGCAGGCCACCCTGCTGGCCTGGAGCGGCGCACTCGGCTGGCAGCTGCGCCTGCGGGTGCGGCTGGAGGTGCAGACCAGCGGGCTGGCGGTGTCGTCGCGCTGGGCCCGGCTGAAGCTGAGCCCGGCCGCGCAGGACTACCTGTCGCCGCTGCCGCCCGGCGCGCCGCTCGGTGACGCGCCTGACATCGCCGCCCCGCCGCCCGTGCCCGACCGCGACAGCCGCGCCCACTTCGCCGTGGTGCTGGCCCAGGTGCAGGCGATGGACTGGCTGGAGCTGCGCGCCGGTGGCCACCGCCGCGCGCTGTTTTCAGGCAGCGACGCGGGGCAGTGGGTCACGCCCTGAACGGCCGGGTCAGGCGCGCTTGAAGGCCGGCTTGCGCTTGTTCAGGAAGGCGTCCATGCCTTCGGTCTTGTCGGCGGTGGCGAACAGCGCGTGGAACAGCCGGCGCTCGACCAGGATGCCATCGTTCAAGCCACCTTCGTAGGCGCGGTTCACGCATTCCTTGGCCGCCAGCACGCTGGGGCCGCCCAGGGCGTTGATGGCGGCGGCGGCGCCCAGCGCCTCGTCCAGCAGCTTGTCGGCCGGCACGATGCGTGAAACCAGGCCGGCGCGCTCGGCTTCCACCGCGTCCATCATGCGGGCGGTCAGGATCAGGTCCATGGCCTTGGCTTTGCCGATGGCGCGCGGCAGGCGCTGCGTGCCGCCCGCGCCGGGGATGACGCCCAGCTTGATCTCGGGCTGGCCGAACTTGGCGGTGTCGGCGGCGATGACGATGTCGCACATCATCGCCAGCTCGCAGCCGCCACCCAGGGCGAAGCCGGCCACCGCGGCGATCACCGGCTTGCGGATGCTGCGGATGGTCTCCCAGTTGCGGGTGATCAGGTCGCTGGTGTAGGCGCTGACGAAGTCGTGCTGGGCCAGCACGCCGATGTCGGCACCGGCGGCAAAGGCCTTGTCGCTGCCGGTGATCACGATGGCGCCGATGCCGGCGTCGGCATCAAACGCCTTCAGCGCCGCGCCCAGTTCGTCCATCAGACCGTCGTTCAGCGCATTCAGCGCCTTGGGGCGGTTCAGGGTGATCAGGCCGGTGCGCACGGCGCCGTCGCCGCGCACGTCGACAAGGATGTTCTGATAGGTCATGGTGTCTCGCTGGGGTTGGCAGGAAAGGGCCGCCGCAATCTAACCGATTCGCCGTAGCGCTATTTCGCCGGCGCGGCCTGCAGCGGCGGCTTCTCCAGCATCAGGTCGATCCAGGAATCCTTGCCGTCGCTGATGCGGATGCGCACCGGCAGGTACTGCAGCGTGGGCGCGATCCAGATCTCGGCGCTCAGGTCGCCGCCGGTGGCCTCGCGCCGGGGTTTCAGGTGGAAGGTGGACACCTCGCCGAACGGGAAGCGCAACACCTCCTCGCCCCGCACGTCGTAGATCCAGCGCTCCAGCTTGCGGCTGATGGCCAGCGGCATCTCCACCGCGCTGCCCACCCGCAGCCGGTCGGGCTGGGTGGTGAACAGCCAGGTCAGCTGCACGAACTGGCTGGCCTCGTCCTGCGCACCGGGCTGGGTGGGCACCTGCTTGCCGTCCGACAGCACCACCTCGTCGGGCCCAAAGCGCAGCTGCCAGCGCCGCGCGCTGCGGAACAGCACCTTCTGCTCGCCGTCGAAGCGGCGCGGCGCCAGGCCTTGCGCCGTCAGCTCACCTTCGCTGGTGATGTGGCGCGACAGCACCGGGCCGATGGCGGTGGACAGGTGCACCTGGTAGCGGCTGCCCTGGCGCAGCCATTCCACCTGCGCCGTGCCTTCCACCGGGCCGCGGTAGTGGCCCAACAGCTTGTAGTTGAGCCGGGTCGACGGCGGCCAGGCGAAGGCGGGCGCGGCCGACGCGGCGGTATCGGCCGCAACGGCGACGGCTGTTGTCGGCGCCGCGGGGGCCGGCAGCGGGTCGGGCACTGGCCGGGTGACGGCAGGCGCTTGCGCAGCCGCTGCAGCGGCCGACGCGCGGCTGTCCGGCTCGGGTGACGGTGGCGGTGCCAGGGCAGGCGGCGGCGCCAGTGCCACCGACGGCTCGGGCTCGGCCGGCACCGGCGGCGGGGCGGTGTCCGCGATGGCGGCTGGCGCCGATGCGGCGCCAGCGGGTGCGGTGGCCACCGCCGCCAGCTGGCGCTCGGCCACTGGAGCAGCCGCGGCGGGCGGCGCGGCGGCGGCCAGTTCACGCACGAAGGTCACCTCGATGCGCGGTGGCGGCGCTTCGCCCGCCCCCCAGCCCACCCGGTCCTCGGCCAGGCGGTTGCCCAGCAGCAGATGGGCCAGCACCACCGCCACCGCCAGCCACCAGAATGCCGGGCGGGCGCGCACGGCCCCGGCCAGCATGGACTCAGGCATCCAGCCAGGCGCGGCGGCGCAGCGCCACGGCCTTGGGTGGCGCCGCCAACAGTTGCAGGGCCACCGTGGTGGCCAGCGGCGATGCCGGCTGCGGCGTCACCACGCGTGTCAGCACCCGCTGGTCGCGCACCAGCAACAGGCGCAAAGGCTGGTCGCGCTGGGTCCAGGCCAGGGCGTCGTCCAGCCGCCGGATGCGCCAGCCGTCCACCGCCAGCAGTTCGTCACCCGCCGAAATGCCGGCCGCCGACGCAGCGCTGCCTGCCAGCACGGCCTTGACCTGCACGCCGCTGACCGGCCCTTCCGACAGCCGCAGCCCCAGGCTGGGGGCCAGGCTGGCGCGCTCGGGCCGGGCCTGCACGCCCAGCGCCGCCAGCAGGTCGGCCACTGGCAGCTCATCGGTGCCGTGCACCCAGGCCTGCAGTTCGGCGTCCAGCCGGCGCCCGGCCACCTGGGCCAGCACCTCGGCGATGTCGGCCTCGGTCACCAGACCGCCCGCGGCGGCGCCGCCGCCGCTGCGCCGCCACAGGCTACGCAGTACGGCGTCCAGGCTGCGGCCGCGCTGGCGCAGCGTGGTGTCCAGGCACAGGGCCACCAGCGCACCCTTCAAGTAGTAGCTGACGGTGGCGTTGGGCGTGTTCTCGTCGGTGCGGTAGTACTTCACCCAGGCGTCGAAGCTGGCCGCGGCCACGCTCTGCACCTGGCGGCCGGGCGTGGCGGCCACGGCGTTGATGGTCTTGGAAAGCAGGCGCAGGTAGCGCGGCGCGTCGATCAGGCCGCAGCGCAGCAGCATCAGCTCGTCGTAGTACGAGGTGATGCCCTCGAAGAACCACAACAGTTCGGTGTGGTTCTCGCGCTGCCAGTCCACCACCGCCAGGTCGGCCGGTTTCAGGCGCTTGACGTTCCAGGTGTGGAAGTACTCGTGGCTGATCAGGCCCAGCAGGGTGAGGTAGCCGTCGGGGATGCCGTCCATGCCGCGGCGCGGCAGGTCGCGGCGGGCGGCGATCAGGGCGGTGCTGGCGCGGTGCTCCAGGCCGCCGTAGCCGTCGTCCACTGCGTTCAGCAAGAACAGGTAGTGGCCGAACGGCGGCGCGCTGCCGTCGTCACCGTGCCAGAAGCCGATCTGCGCGGCGCAGATGCGCTGGGCATCGGCCAGCAGGCGGTCGCCGTCGAAGCCCGGCAGCGCGCCGGCCACGACGATGCTGTGCACCACGCCGCCGTCGGTGAAGCTGCCACGCCAGAAGCTGCCCAGCTCCACCGGGTGGTCGACCAGCTCGTCGTAGCTGGCGGCGTCGAAGGCCAGCGGCGTGCCGTCGGCCGCCGGCGCCATGGCGGTGGCCGCTTCCCAGTCGGGCGGCAGCCGGCCCAGCTGCAGCCGGTGCGGCGTTGACTCCTGCCCCACCACCCGCAGGCACAGGCTGGTGCCGTTGAAGAAGCCGCGTCGGTCGTCCAGGAAGGCCGCGCGCACCGACGCGTCGAAGGCATACACCCGGTAGCGCACCACCAGCGCGGCACGGCCGGTGCAATCAGCCTGCCAGCGGGTCTTGTCGAGCTGGCGCAGCGGCACCGCGCGCCGGCCCTGGCGGGCGTCCAGCGCCGACAAGTGCCGGCCGAATTCACGCACCATGTAGCTGCCGTTGATCCACACCGGCAGCGCCAGTTCCTGCACCGCGGCAGGTTGCGGCACGGTGAGCGTGACGCGGAAATGGTGGCTGTGCAGGTCGTCGATGGCGACCTGGTAGCGGATCATCCCGGTGGCCATCAGCTGCCGGCGGCGGCCAGGAAGCAGCAGAACCCCGCCACCGACGACAGCCGGAAGCGCAGCGTGAGCCAGTGCGCCGCCCCTTGCACCGGGTACACCCGGCGGTCGACCAGGTAGCAGACCACCAGCATCACGCCATGCAGCACCAGGCCGGCGCGCGGCGGCATCAGCACGGCCACCCAAGCCAGCAGCGACGGCACCACGCCCCAGACGAACAGCGACGCCGCCGGCGCCGTGTTGCGGAACGCCAGGCCCCAGTGGATGCCGCCCAGGAACGCCACGATCAGCGCGGCATAGGCCGACATGGCGAAGGTGACGAAGTCGTGCAGCTCAGGCGCCAGGCCCACCCACACCAGCAGCGCGCCGATGCCGAACGGCAGCAGCCCGGCGTTGCCCAGCCAGCGGGCGGTGTCGGTGACGGGGGGCAGGTAGGCCGCGGGCGCGAGGTTCATGGCGCGCGATTGTGGCTTGGGATGGGCCGCCACACCCTCGCAGAGCCCGGGCGCTTCGCCAGACTGCGCACGCCTTCCGGCGTCCGCAGTGCGGGCTCAGCCCTTCTTCGCAGCCGCCATGCGGGCTTCGATCTGGGCGGTGGGGATGGCGCCCGGGGCGCGCGTGCCGTCCTCGAACACCACGGCCGGCGTGCCCTGCACCCGGTACTTGCGGCCCAGCTCGTTGTTGGCGTCGAGCGCGGTGGTGTCGCAATTGGCCGCGGCCTTGCTGGCCAGCTTGCCGTCGACCATCCAGTCGCGCCAGGCCTTGGCCGGGTCCTTGGCGCACCAGATGTCCTTGCTCTTCGCCGTGGAATCGGGGCCCAGGATCGGGTAGATGAAGTTGTAGATCGTCACGTCCTTCAGCGCCACCAGGTCACGCTCCAGCCGCTTGCAGTAGCCGCAGTTCGGGTCGGCAAACACCACCAGCTTGCGCGCGCCGGTGCCCTGCTTGATGACCACCGCGTTCTTCAGCGGCAGGCTGGCGAAGTCGATGGCCGTGAGCTTGTTGATGCGCGCCTCGGTCAGGTCGGTCTTGGTCTTGGTGTCGATGATGGCGCCCTGCACGATGTGGTTGCCGTTCTCATCGCTGTAGATCACCTCGGCGCCCAGGCGCACCTCGAACAGGCCGGGGATCGGCGTCTTGCTGATCTCGTCGATCTTGGGCAGGTTGGGCAGGCGCTCGGCCAGGTTCTTGCGGATGGCGGCGTCGTCGGCCCAGGCCGGCAGCGCCAGCAGGGTGGACAGGCCGAGCGCCAGCGTGGCGCGGTGGATCAGGGTGGCATTCATCAGGCGGTGTCCGGTGGGGCGGCGGGCGGCGCGTCAGGCGTCGAGCGCGCGGTGGGTGAGGAAGCGCTTGATCGGCGCCAGTTGGTTGAGCAGACCCATGCCGCGGTTGCGGAGTTCCCGCGCCAGCGGCTGCGGGTGCGCAAACAGGTGCAGCAGGTTGTCGGTGACCCAGCCCATGGCCCGGGTGGCGCCGGCGCGCTCGCGCACATGGCGGCGCAGCAGGATCTGATCGCCCAGGCCACGCCAGGGCTCGCGCGCGGCGATCACCCGGGCCAGGGACGCCGCATCGGCCAGCCCCAGGTTCAGCCCCTGGCCGGCCAGCGGGTGCACCTGGTGGGCGGCATCGCCCACCAGCACCCAGCCGGGGCCGCACAACGGGCTGGCCTGGGCGACGGCCAGCGGCCAGGCGGCACGGTCGCTGGCCAGGTGCAGCGCACCGGCCTCGCCAGCGGTGGCGTCGGCCAGCGCGGCCTCGAATTCAGCCGCCGGGGCGGCCTGCAAGGCGGCGGCCCGCTCGGCCGGCAACGACCACACCAGGCCGTAGCTGCGGGTGGGCTCGGGCCGGTCGAAGGGCAGCAGGGCCAGCACGTCGGGCGCGCGGAACCACTGCCGCGCCACGCCGCCGTGCGGCACATCGGCCACCAGACGCGCGGCCAGCGCGGTGTGGCCATAGGCGTGGCGGTGGAACTGCACGCCCAGCGCGGTGCGGCTGGCAGAGGCCTTGCCTTCGGCCAGCACGTTGAGCGCGGCGCTGGCTGCGGCCGCATCGCCGTCGGCCAGCACCACCAGGTGCGGGGCGAAGCGGGCGGCCGTGTGCAGTGTGGATTCCAGCGCAGCGGCGTCGACGATCCAGGCCAGCGCCTCGCAGCCCTGCTGCCAGGCCGAGAAGGTGAGCAGCCCACCCGGGGCGTCGCCGGCCACGCGCATGGCGTCGACCGGTGTCACGGCGTCAGCCGGCAGCGCGTCCCACACCCGCAGTTCTGTCAGCAGTTGGCGCGAGGCGGCGTTCAGTGCGTAGGCGCGCACATCGGCGGGCGCCGGCAGCGTGGCGGGGGCCGGTGCGACCACCCCCACCCGCAAGCCCTGGCGAGCCAGCGCCAGGGCCAGGGTCAGGCCGACGGCGCCGTTGCCGCGGATGCACACATCGAGGGTTGCCATGGCAATCATTGTAGAAACCCGGGGGGCTGGGCCGATCGCCCGAATAAAATCTGGGGTTTGGCGCTGCCGCCATCTGTGGTGCGGCGGTTGCCCCCCGCCCCTTCCCCGCTGCGTGCGCCTGCCACTGCCAGCCCGAACGCCCCAGAAAGCCACCAATGAGCCTCCAATGCGGCATCGTGGGCCTGCCCAACGTGGGCAAGTCCACTCTGTTCAATGCCCTGACCAAGGCCGGCATCGCCGCCGAGAACTACCCGTTCTGCACCATCGAGCCCAATGTGGGCGTGGTGGAACTGCCTGACCCGCGCCTGGCGGCGCTGAGCACGATCGTGCAGCCCGAGCGCATCGTCCCGGCCATCGTCGAGTTTGTCGACATCGCCGGCCTGGTGGCGGGCGCCAGCCAGGGCGAGGGCCTGGGCAACCAGTTCCTCAGCCACATCCGCGAGACCGACGCCATCGTCAACGTGGTGCGCTGTTTCGAGGACGACAACGTCATCCACGTGGCCAGCAAGGTCGACCCGATCAACGACATCGAGGTGATCCAGACCGAGCTGTGCCTGGCCGACCTGTCCACCGTGGAAAAGAGCCTGCACCGCTATGTGAAGGCCGCCCGCAGCGGCAACGACAAGGAAGCCGCCGCACTGGTGAAGGTGCTCGAGAAGTGCCAGGCCGAGCTGGACCAGGCCAAGCCGGTGCGCGGCATCCCGTTCAGCAAGGAAGAACTGGTGATCCTCAAGCCGCTGTGCCTGATCACCGCCAAGCCCGCGATGTTCGTGGGCAATGTGTCGGAGACCGGCTTCGAGAACAACCCCTTCCTCGACCGGCTGAAGGCCTACGCCGCCGAGCAGAACGCGCCGGTGGTGGCGATCTGCGCCAAGACCGAGGCCGAGCTGTCGGAGATGGAAGAAGAAGACCGCACGATGTTCCTGGCCGAGATGGGCCAGACCGAGCCGGGCCTGAACCGGCTGATCCGCGCCGCCTTCAAGCTGCTGGGACTGCAGACCTACTTCACCGCCGGGGTGAAGGAGGTGCGCGCCTGGACCATCCACATCGGCGACACCGCGCCGCAGGCCGCCGGCGTGATCCACACCGACTTCGAACGCGGCTTCATCCGCGCCCAGACCATCGCCTTCGAGGACTTCGTTGCCTTCAAGGGCGAACAAGGCGCCAAGGAAGCCGGCAAGATGCGCGCCGAAGGCAAGGAATATGTCGTCAAGGACGGCGACGTGTTGAACTTCTTGTTCAACGTGTGAGGCGCGAGGTTTCAGTCCGAACGGCCGTGCCTGCGCTCAAGGCTCTCTGCGTGTTCAACGTCCGTCT